>NZ_CAXUNQ010000012.1:0-98355 GCF_964252615.1 uncultured Bradyrhizobium sp. | reverse complement strand
ACCGCCGCCACAGGTCCGGACCTGCGCATGCAGCCCGACAGGGCAAGCGCAGTCAGCATACAGATAAGAACGACGCGCAGGCTTCGCATTGGATGATCCATGACAAGTATCGATTCCGATTAAGGACTTTCATGGTTAACAAAGCATGACCGCAGACCTGCCCACGGCGTCATTGCCGGGCTTGACCCTAACATATGCATACATCTCGGCCGTCATTGCGGGCTTGACCCGGCAATCCATCCTCGTCGAAACGACGCTTCCGAAGATGGATGGTTACGTGGGTCAAGCCAGCGCATGACAAGGTGGATGTAATAGGCATCGCGGCGTCGTATGAGCGAATTAACCCGGCAGCAACCTTAATGGAGTGTAATCGCCCTCGTTGAGTGGAGTCGTAAGCGTCCCTGGGAGTGTGCGATGCGTATACCGTTCTGGCGTTCGGGTAAGAACTTGCCGGTCGAGACGGCCAGGCCTGCGGCGGCGTCCGCAGCGCCAAAGCCGGATGCGATCACCAAGGCCGCACCGGCTTTGGTTTCGGACTTCAGCGACCTCGACCTGCGCGCGATCGGGCAGGCGCTGAACCGGAAGCGATCCTGGATCATCGTTCCGACCCTGCTCGCCGCCATACTGTCGATCGCGGCCGTCAACCTGGTTCCGCCGCGCTACAAATCCGAAGCCCGCATCCTGATCGACGGGCGCGAGAACGTTTTCCTGCGGCCCAATGGCGAGCGCGACGACCAGCGCAACACGGTAGACTCCGAAGCCGTCACCAGCCAGGTGCAACTGCTGTTGTCGCGCGATCTCGCGCGCGAGATCATCAAGAAGAACAAGCTTGCGGAGCGGCCGGAATTCGATCCGGTGCTGCAGGGCCTCTCGCCGGTGAAATCGCTGCTGGCATTGTTCGGGATCGGCCGCGATCCCTTCAGCCTGACGCCGGAAGAGCGCGTGCTTGACGCTTATTTCGACCGGCTCACCGCCTATGCCGTGGACAAATCGCGCGTGGTGGTAATCGAGTTCCAATCGCGCGATCCCGATCTGGCGGCGCGCGTCGCCAATTCGATCGCGGAAGGCTATCTGGTCCTGCAGCAGAACGCGCGGCAGGAACAGGCGAAATCCGCCGGGCAATGGCTGTCGGGCGAAATCGACAGCCTGCGCAAGAAAGTTGCGGACGCCGAATCGCGGGTGGAGGACTTCCGGTCCAAATCCAGCCTGTTCGTCGGAACCAACAATACCACGCTGTCGAACCAGCAGATGGGCGAGCTCAATACGCAATTGAACAACGCCCGGGCGCTGAAGTCGGACGCCGAATCCAAGTCGCGGCTGATCCGCGAGATGCTGCAATCCGGCAAGCCGATCGAAGCCTCCGAGGTGCTCAATTCCGAACTGACCCGGCGGCTCTCCGAGCAGCGCGTCACGCTGCGCGCGCAACTGGCTGAGCAGTCATCGACGCTGCTGGACGGTCACCCGCGCATCAAGGAATTGAAGGCCCAGCTTGCCGATATCGATCGCCAGATCCGCGAAGAGGCCAGCAAGGTATCGCGCTCGCTGGAAAACGACGCGCGCATCGCGGCCGGCAGGGTCGACAGCCTCAGCGCAAGTCTGGAGGCGTCGAAGAAGCAGGCGACCTCGACCAACGGCCAGGACGTGCAGCTTCGCGCCATGGAGCGTGAAGCCAAGTCGCAGCGCGATCTGCTGGAATCCTATCTCGCCAAATACCGGGAAGCCACCGCGCGCGAAAATATCGACACGGCGCCCGCCGACGGCCGCATCATCTCCCGCGCGCTGGTATCCAACACGCCGGCGTTCCCCAAGAAGCTGCCCATCGTGCTGATCGCGACGCTGGCGACGCTGATGCTCAGCGTTGGCTGCATCGCCACCGGCGAATTACTGCGCATGACCGCGCCGCGCGTGCCCGCCGTGGTCGCGACGGCCGCCGTTCGCAGGGCGGAGCCCGTCGTCGCTTCTCCGCCTACCGCCCCGGTGCTGCGCGGCACCGATCCCGAGCCTGCGGCGCTGCTCACCGAAACCGATCGGCTTGCCGAGCAGTTAGCCGACGCCGGCGAGGCGGCGCGGAAAATCGTCGTGCTCGGCAGCGGGCAGAGCGAAAACATTACATTGACCGCGCTGACGCTGGCGCGGCTGCTGGCGCGCGATGCCAAGGTCGTGGTGGTGGATTTGTCGGCATCGTCGCCGGCCTTTGCCGCGGTGTCGGCCGATCCGATGGCGCCGGGACTGGCGGAACTGATGCTGGGCGAAGCGTCCTTCGCGCAGGTCATCACCCGCGACCGGCTGTCGCGGGCGCACTTCGTGACCGCCGGACGCCAGGGCGCCGACCGCAGCCTGCTGCAGTCGCCGCGGCTGACGCTGGCGCTCGACGCGCTGTTGCGGGTGTACGATCACGTGCTGCTCGACGCCGGCACGGCGTCCGACCTGCCCGCGGAGTTGCTGACCTCGAACGCGCGCGCGGTCGTGGTTCCCGACCCGTCGATGAATGCGGACGCGCGGAAACTGATGTCCGATCAGCTCAAGGACGCAGGTTTCACCGATGTGACGATGCTGAGCAGGTCGCCGCAGCCGGCCGATATTGTCGAACCCGGCCCTCGGGTGGTGGCGGCGTAACAGTAATCCGTCATGGCCGGGCTTGCCCCGGCCATTCACTCTTGCTGCTTCAGCACCGTCAAGACGTGGATGCCCGGCACAAGGCCGGGCATGACGAAAATGAGCGTACGGTCTGACGATTGGCTAAACAGCATGAAAGACAACTCGGCCGTCATGGCCGGGCTTGTCCCGGCCATCCACGTCTTCTCTCTGTCTCAGCAAAAAGACGTGGAAGCCCGGGCATGACGGCGCTTAGGGTGACTGCTGCAGCACGCCGCGCAGCCGCTGCGCCATCTGCATCAGTGCCGGGGTGTGCTTTATCGTGCGCTTGGCGTGCGTGAGCCCAGACAGACCATGTGCGGCGATCCTGCCGCGCAGGGTAAGCGGAACAAAACTGTCGAAGATCGGCTCGTCGTCCTTGCAGAACAGCCGCTTGTAGTCGTCGGAGCCGATTCCGAGATCGAGCGAGGTGAAACCGCGCGCGGCATAATGATCGATGATATCGCGCATCAGGATCAGGCCGGGGCTGTATTTGGCATTGCCCGACAGCGTGTAGGTGTTGAACATCATCGAGAACCGCTGGCCGTCGGCGACGCCGGCGAAGATCGCGATCACTTCATCGTCGCATTGCAGCGCATGGATATCGATAGCATGGCCGCCGGCTATCGGGGTGAGGCAGGCGTCGCGAATGAAATCTTCGATGCCGGGGTCGGCGAACACGTCGGGCAGCTTTTGCGCCGCCATGCGCTGCGGCTTGATGGTGAAGAACCAGTCGAGCAGCCGCTTGATCTCGGCGTCCGACGTGGCGAGGCGATAGCCATAGCCGGGGAGCGATTGCAGCTTGCGTTCCTTGCCCTTGAGGCGGCGGCGAAACGAGTTGCTGATGCGTGACGCCGGCGGCGCGCCCGGCGCCATGTTCAGCAGCGGGCAATCGTTAGCCGAGAGCTGGCCGGGCAGCAACGCGAACGGATTGGGTTGATCGATCCAGCGCCGGGGCTGCCGCGTCAGCGCCAGCACGTCGGCCAGCGCATGCGCGCGGATTGCCGACAGCAACGCCTCGAGATCGGCCGCGGCCGCGCCGGCGGCGAAATCCTTGTCCCACAACGCCATGTTGAAGGTGGCGTGCTTGCCGCCGAGGAATTTGGCAATGCGGATGCCGTGCTTGCGGGTCACGCCAAGCGGCAACAGCAGCAGCGGCTGCCGGTCGCGGTCATACCCGATGACGATAAAGGGCCTGATGCCCTCGCGCTCTCCAACCCGGCGTTGCCAGTGGTTCAGCAAATCGAAGCGCTGATATGGCGTGCAAAACCGGTTTGCCCGTTCGAGGCCGCGCCAGGCGGTTTCGGCGGCGCGCATGTCGCTGACGAGTTCGACGCCGGCAAGACGGCTCGCCTCCGGCCACGCCCGCGTTCCCGCCGGGCTTTCCATCACCGCCGCCATGGTCATCGCACAACCCGTATTTTGAGAGTTTGTTTACATTTTTCGGCTTTGGGCGACCTTTGCAAAGAAATGTCAACAAAGAGTAATGACAATGCCGGCGCGGGGCCGGGAATGGCCGCGTTGGGGGCTGGGGTGTCCGGAAACCGATTCTTGACGGGCGTGGGCTGGCGGCTCGCCTATTTCAGCGGCTACGCGCGCCTGATGCAGCGGCGCACCGGCGGCGCAGGCGTCATTTTGCGATTCGAGCGCGTATGCCCGGCGCGATCGGGACCGTTCCAGCCGCGCCGGGCCCACGAGATCACGCCGCAATTTCTCGATTCCGCAATCCGCGCGCTAAAACGCTGGAAGTTCGAGTTCGTCTCGATCGGCGATGTCCCCCAGCGCGCGAACCGTCCAGCGTCGCCGCGGCGGTTCATATGCCTGACCTTCGACGGCGCCACGCGGGACGTCATCACCTCGGCCTATCCGGTATTGGCGCGGCACGGCGTGCCGTTCACCGTATATGTGCCGACGGCGTTTCCCGACGGCCTCGGCGAAGCGTGGTGGCTCGCCCTCGAAGCCGTGATCGCGCGCAACGATCGCATCGCGCTGATGATGGACGGCAAGGAACGCCGCTTCGAGGTCGTCGCGACGCCGGACAAATACGGACTGTACGATTTTCTCCATCGATGGATGCGCTCGCTCGCGCCGTCCGAGCTGTCCACCGCGATCAACGATCTCTGCAGGCGCTATTCGGTCGATCTGCGGGCATTGTCGCGCGAGGCGTCGATGGATTGGGATGATCTGGCGACGCTTGGCGCCGATCCGAATGTGACGATTGCAAGCATGACCGTGAACGCGCCGGTCCTGGCCAGCCTGAAGGAGGCGGCGGCTTCGCGTGAAATGCTGATGGGCAGGGCCGTGATTGAATCCGCACTTCACCGCGACGTTGCGCATTTCGCCTATCCGTTCGGCGACCGCGACTCCTTCCACCGGCACCATGTCATGCTGGCCGGGCAGGCCGGCTTCGCCAGTGCGGTGACGGCGCTGCCCGGCGTTGTCCTGGCCGACGGCCGCTCGAATTTGCACGCGCTGCCGCGCATCGGTTGGGACGGACGGCAGCGTTCGCTGCGCATGATGCGCGTGATGCTGTCAGGGGTGATGCTGCCGAAGCCTCAGCGCCATGGCCGGGCTTGACCGGCCATCCATCTTCTTTGAAAGACTTTGAGGGATGGATGCTGGGGTCAAGCCCGCGCATGACGGAGTTTGGTTTCAAACATCCGGCCGCGACATCCAGCTGATGATCGGCATCGCCGGCAGTACCCAGCCGATCCCCGCGACCACATAGAAGATCGCCTGATAGAGCCCGGAAGCGGCGAGCCACGGCGTTTGCGCCACCGTCATTCCCAGCAGCGACCATGCCACCACGAGGACGAGCAGGGCGATGGTTCCAAAAAATTTGCGGGTGCGGATGGTCATGACGGAAATGTGCGGCCGGATGTGGGAGCGCGCCTTGGCGCGCGGCAGGCCGCGGACTATAAGGTGCGCGCGAATTCATTCAAGACACAGGTTCGATGACCGAACTTCCCTCTCAAACCGATCGTGGCGGCCGCGCCGTCCGATGGTGGCTGATGACGATCGCAGCGCTGATCGCGATCATGGTGCTGGTCGGCGGTGCGACGCGCCTCACCGAGTCCGGGCTGTCGATCGTCGAATGGAAGCCCATCACCGGCACAATGCCGCCGTTGACGGAGCGGCGGTGGGCAGAAGCGTTCGAAGGCTACAAGGCCATTCCGCAGTACCGAGAACTCAATGCCGGCATGAACCTCGCCGAGTTCAAGACCATTTTCTGGTGGGAGTGGAGTCACCGGCTGCTCGGCCGCATCATCGGTGTCGCCTATCTGTTGCCTTTCCTGTGGTTTCTCTGGCGCGGCACGCTGCGCGCCGGCTTGAAACCGCGGCTATGGTTCATCTTCGGCCTCGGCGCGCTGCAGGGCGCGGTGGGCTGGTGGATGGTGGCGTCGGGTCTCACCCAGCGCGTCGAAGTGTCCCAGGTTCGTCTCGCCACGCACCTGGTGCTGGCGTTGCTGATTTTCGCAAGTATTGTCTGGACGCTGCGGCGGCTGGGCGAGCGGCCGCCCTGCGTTGCGTCGTTGCGGCTGAAAATCACCGGCCTGGGGCTGCTGGGGCTGACCTTCGTGCAGCTTTATCTCGGCGCGCTGGTGGCGGGGCTTCGCGCCGGGCGCGTTTACAACACCTGGCCCGACATCGACGGCGCGCTGATTCCCTCCGCGGCGCGGCTGCTGTTCGAACAGCCATGGTGGCGCAACCTGTTCGACAATACGCTGACGGTGCAATTCAATCATCGAATGGCGGCTTACGCGCTGTCGGCGCTGGCGATCCTGCACGCGCTCGACGCGGTTCGCTCCCGCGCCGGGACTGCCGTCGTCAACGGCGCCGTGGCGCTGGCGGCCGTCATCGCGATGCAGGCGGTGCTCGGTATCCTTACCCTGCTGTATCAGGTGCCGATCCTGCTCGGGCTTGCGCATCAGGCGACGGCGATCGTGGTGCTGACGCTGGCGATCTTACAGGCGGAGCGGCTCGCCGCCCGGCAGCCGGAGTGGGCGCAGCAGCAATTCGGTTTGCCGCTGCGGCAGATCGGCTGAATTGAACGATTCTAATTTCGCTGCATAGTCGAGAAGCCCTTCATTTGCGGGCCTTTCATGCATGCGTATTCGGCTTGACGAAGTTGTGTGCGCCACCGCCGCTTTACTTGGCGCTTGCGCGGGATAAAACGGGCCGATCGCGAAACCCGGGCCCGTCATGTCATCCGCATTCATCCAGGCTGCCGTCATTCTGCTCCGCGAAGGCCTCGAGGCCATGCTGGTGATCGCGGCGCTGGCCGGCTATCTCACCAAGGCGGCCGCGGGCCACCGCATCAATGCGCTTTACGGCGGCGCGCTGGCGGCGGTCGGCGCCAGCATCGTGGCGGCGTGGCTGTTCGCGGCGCTGAATTCCGGCGAGCACAGCGATATTCTTGAAGGCATCGTCATCCTCGTCGCCGCGGGCCTGATGCTCTATGTCAGCGGCTGGCTGATGGTGAAGCAGGATCCGCGGGGCTGGCGGGATTATCTTGCGCGCAAGGCCGACGACGCGCTGGCGCAGGATACGGTGGGGGCGGTCGCCGCGCTGGCGTTTCTCGCGGTGTTTCGCGAGGGCGCCGAAACCGTGCTGTTCATCAACGCGCTCGCCACCGCCGAGGGCGGCTGGAGCGCGGGGCTGTTTGCCGGCCTCGCCGTTGCCGCTATCGGCCTTGCGGTGCTGTTCTATTTCATCAACCTGATCGCCCAAAAAATCCCGTTGCGGCCGCTGTTCATCATAACGTCGGCCTTCCTGTTCGCGATGGCGATCAAATTCATCGGCGAAGCGGTGCAGGAATTCCAGGAGCAGGCGATCGTTTCGGTCACGGAACTCAAAGGCGTCGCGTGGCTGGGTGCCCTCGGCCTCAACCCGACCGTGGAGGCGCTCTCGATTCAGATCCTCGTGATTTTGTTTGCGCTCGCGACCTATTCGGTGTTCCAGCGCAACGCGCGGCTGTCGCGCCGGGACAAGGCGGCGATGCGGGCGGTGAAATCGTAGCTGGCATTGCCGGGCTCGACGCGGCAATCCATGCGCTTCGAAAAGACCTCTGAAGAGATCGATGCGCGGGTCGGGCCCGCGCATGGAGGTTGTTTCAGCTCCCCAGCGCCTGCTCGAGATCGGCGATCAGATCGTCCTTGTCTTCGATCCCGATCGACAGCCGCACCACGTCCGGGGCCGCGCCGGACTTGACCTTGGCGGCATCGTCGAGCTGGCTGTGCGTGGTCGATGCCGGGTGAATCACCAGCGACCGGGTGTCGCCGACATTGGCGAGATGCGAGAACAGTTTCAGGTTCGACACCAGATTGACGCCGGCGTCGTAGCCGCCCTTGAGGCTGAAGGTGAATACGGCGCCGGCCCCCTTCGGCGCGTATTTGCGCGCCAGATTGTTGTATTTGTCGCCGGGCAAACCGGCATAGTTCACCGCCGCCACCGCCGGGTGCCCGGACAGAAATTCCGCGATCGCCTTGGCGTTTTCGCAGTGCTTCTGCATCCGCAGCGGCAGCGTCTCGATGCCGGTCAGCAGCAGAAACGCATTGAACGGCGACAGCGCCGGGCCGAGGTCGCGCAGGCCGAGCACCCGGCAGGCGATGGCAAAGGCGAAATTGCCGAACGTCTCCTGCAGCTTGATGCCGTGATATTCCGGGCGCGGCTCGCTCAGCATCGGATATTTGTTGTCCTTCGACCAATCGAAGGTGCCGGCGTCGACGATGATGCCGCCGATCGAGTTGCCGTGGCCGCCGAGAAATTTGGTCAGCGAATGCACCACGATGTCGGCGCCGTGATCGATCGGCCGGATCAGATACGGCGTCGCCAGCGTGTTGTCGACGATCAGCGGCACGCCGGCCTTGCGCGCGACCGCCGCGATCGCTTCGATGTCGGTGACGGAGCCGCCGGGATTGGCGATGGATTCGATGAAGATCGCCTTGGTGTGCGGCGTCACCGCGCGCTCGAAACTGCTTACATCGTCGGGATCAGCCCACACCACGTTCCAGCCGAAACTCTTGAAGGCGTGGGTGAACTGGTTGATCGATCCGCCATAAAGTTTGCGCGCGGCGATGAATTCGTCGCCGGGCATCAGCAGTTGCTGCATCACCACCACCTGTGCCGCATGTCCGGACGCCGTGGCCAGCGCCGCCGTGCCGCCTTCAAGCGCCGCGACGCGTTCCTCGAGCACGGCCGTGGTCGGGTTGGTGATGCGGGTGTAGATGTTTCCGAACGCCTGCAATCCGAACAACGACGCGGCATGGTCGGCATCGTTGAACACAAACGACGTGGTCTGGTAAATCGGCGTCACCCGCGCGCCGGTGGTCGGATCGGGCTGGGCGCCGGCATGGACGGCGAGGGTGGCAAACCCCGGAAGGCGGTCGGTCATTGTTTGATTCCTTTATGGCGGTCTTTTCACATGGCGATAATCGATGCACCCGCCCTCGTCATGCGTGGGCCTGACCCGCATCCATCGCGCTTCGAAAGAGTCTTTCGAAGATGGATTGCCGGGTCAAGCCCGGCAACCCGGCATCCGCCCGCGCTTGCGCCGTCAATACTTCCGTCATGGCCGGGCCTGCCGTTACTCCGTCATGGCCCGGCTTGTCCCTGCTGGATTCACACATCTCGTCATACGCGGGCTTGACCGGCGTATCCATCCATCTTCGGAACAGTCGTTTCGAAAGGGATGGATTGCCGGGTCAAGCCCGGCAATGACGATGAGATGTGTGCACCGAGCAGGGCTTGTCCCGGCCATCCACGTCTTCCTTCCTCGATTGGGGTCAAGACGTGGATGCCCGGCACAAGGCCGGGCATGACGAGAGGGCGGTAGCCGTTACGCGCCGTCCGCTTTGTCTTTCGCGGCGCGATCGGAGGCCAGGGTCTCGCCGCCGCCGACGCTCATGCGGTTGAGCGACAGCCGCATGCCTTTGGTCGGCATCGGCGCGCGCTTCGAACTCAGCGTGCGCGAATTGACGCCCATCCAGGAAATTTCCGACGACAGCCGGCCGTATTCGATCTTCGGACAGCGGTTCATCACCACCTTGAGGCCGGCGGCTTCGGCCTTTGCGGCTGCGGCCTCGTCGCGCGCGCCGAGCTGCATCCAGATCACCTTTGGCGGCGGGTCAAGCTTCAGCGCTTCTTCCACCACCGGCATGATGTGCTGTGAACTGCGGAAAATATCGATCATATCGACCGGCCTGCCGAGATCGGCCAGCGAAGCCACGAACGGTCTGCCGACCAGGTTCTTGCCGACGTGGCCGGGATTGACCGGGATCATGTCATAGCCGCGCTCGGCCAGGTATTTGAAGGCGAAGTAGCTCGGACGCACATTGACCGGCGAGGCGCCGACCATCGCGATGGTTTTTACGCCGCTGAGGATCTCGCGGATGTAGGCGTCGTTATAGGTGTCGTGATTCATTTGCGGGTTCAACTTTGTTTGTTTCGTCATACGCGGGCTTGACCCGCGTATCCATCATCTTCGCCAGGGTCTTCGAAGGAGATCGATTGCAGGGTCAAGCCCGGCAATGACGGAGATTAATTTACCGGTCCCGCCATGTCGGCGCGCGTTTTTCGAGGAAGGCGCCGATGCCCTCTGCCGCATCGTCGGCCATCATGTTGTCGGTCATGACCTCGGACGCATAGCGATAGGCCTCGCTGAGGTCCATGTCGGCCTGCCGATAGAACGCGGCCTTGCCGACTTTGACCGTGTAGGCGGACTTGCCCGCGATCTTCCCGGCCAGCGCAATGGCGGCGTCGCGTTCGGTGCCGACGGCGACCACGCGGTTGATCAGACCCATCTCGCGCGCGGCATGGGCGGACACAGGCTCGCCGGTGAGCAGCATCTCCATGGCATGCTTGCGCGCAACGTTGCGCGACAGCGCCACCATCGGCGTCGAACAGAACAGTCCGATATCGACGCCCGGCGTCGCGAAGGTTGCCGTCTTCGAGGCCACCGCGAGATCGCAGCTTGCGACCAGCTGGCATCCGGCGGCGGTGGCGACGCCCTGAACGGCGGCAATTACCGGCTGCGGCAATTGCACGATGGCCTGCATCATCGCGCTGCAGGCGCTCATCACCTCGGCGAAATAGCCGCGGCCGCCGTCGGCGTCGGTTCGGCGCGCGGTGAGCTCCTTCATGTCGTGGCCGGCGGAAAACGCCGTGCCACTGGCCGCGATCACCACCGCCCGCACGCCGGGCTGGTCGCCAATGTCGTTCAACGCCGCATGCAATGCGGCGATCATGCTTTCGGAAAGGCTGTTGCGCGCCGCCGGACGATTGAGCGTCAGCACGGCGATGCTGCCGACGCTGTCGCGAAGCAGGATCGGCTCGGGTACAACGACGGCGCGGACGGACTGGGCGGGCATGCAAAGTTCCACTAGGGCAGGGCCTGCATCCTAATGTAGGAAGCGACGGGACGCGAGGGCCGGGCGGAGCGGGATATGACAGTTGCAAAAATGAGTGTCGACGAACTCGAAACGTTCCTCCGCGTCGAGTTTCCGCAGACCTTCGGTGGTGACGACGTCACCATCGAAAGCGCCGACGGCGAAACCTGCCTGCTCCGGCAACGTTACAGCGAACGCATGCTGCGCCCCGGCGGCACGATCTCGGGGCCGACCCTGATGGGGCTGGCGGATTGCGCCATGTATGTGGTGCTGCTGTCCGCGATCGGCCCGGTCGGCCTCGCGGTGACCACCAATCTCAATATCAACTTCTTGCGCAAAGGCGCACCGGGGCAGGATGTCCTGGCCGCTGCCCGGCTGTTGAAGCTCGGCCGGCGGCTGGCGGTGGGCGAGGTCAATATGCTATCGGGGTCGGCGCCCGATCCGATCGCGCACGTCACCGCCACCTATTCCATTCCTAACATTTAAGTTTTTTTACGGTAATATAACACCATATTTCCAAATATTGTTTTTACTTACATAATTGATACAAATTGGCATTGACCTGAACTACGCCGTTATCTAAAAGCCCGAGGTCCGGCGAAGCTCGCGCCGATATCTTCTTTTCACGGATTCCTCACATGAAAACGTTTTCGGCCAAGCCCGCCGAGGTGACGAAGAAGTGGGTGTTGATCGACGCCAAAGGTCTGGTGGTCGGCCGGCTTGCCACCCTCGTCGCAATGCGGCTGCGCGGCAAGCACCTCACCACCTACACCCCCCACGTCGACTGCGGCGACCACGTCATCATCGTCAATGCCGCCCATGTGGTGCTGACCGGGCGCAAGCGCGACAACAAGATCTATTACAACCACACCGGCTTCATCGGCGGCATCAAGGAACGCACCGCGAAGTCGATTCTCGAGGGCCGTTTCCCCGAGCGCGTGGTCGAGAAGGCGGTCGAGCGTATGATTCCGCGCGGACCGCTTGGCCGGGTGCAGCTTGGCAATCTGCGCGTTTATCCCGGCTCCGAGCATCCGCACGAGGCCCAGCAACCCGAGACGCTCGACGTCGCATCGATGAACCGCAAGAACATGAGGGCCGCATAAGATGGCTGAAAGCATGCAGTCGCTCGACCAGTTGTCGTCGTTGAAGCCGGCAGCGCCGGAATCGCCGCAATATGTCAAGAAGGTCGACAAGCACGGCCGCGCCTACGCCACCGGCAAGCGCAAGGACGCGGTCGCCCGGGTCTGGATCAAGCCGGGCGCCGGCCGGATCGTGGTCAATACCCGCGAGGTCGAGATCTATTTCGCCCGCCCGGTGCTGCGCATGATGATCCAGCAGCCGCTGGTCGCGGCCGCCCGCGCCGGCCAGTACGACGTGATCTGCACCGTCGCCGGCGGCGGACTGTCGGGGCAGGCGGGCGCCGTGCGTCACGGCATCTCGAAGGCGCTGACCAATTTCGAGCCGGACCTGCGCGGCGTCCTGAAAAAGGGCGGCTTCCTTACTCGCGACAGCCGCGTGGTCGAGCGCAAGAAGTACGGCAAGGCCAAGGCCCGCCGCTCGTTCCAGTTCTCGAAACGGTAACGGTTTAAAAGACCGGCTGCGATGCAGCAGAGATGAAAACTTCAAAGGCGTCCTTCGGGGCGCCTTTTGCTTGCTGCAATAGGCGCACGTCGTCCCGCCCCCATACGCCATGACGGTGCAGCTTGACGAAGCAATCGCACCGAATGTGTCCAACCATGAAGGGGGAGATCATGGATCGCCGCCTGCGCGGGGACGGCGGCGGCGGCCTTTCGCGCACCGCCCGTTTCATTGCCGGGGTGCCAAGGAATTGTCGCTACTTTTCGATAAAAGTTGTGGCGGCGCGCAAACGGATTGCCAACGCGGAGGGCGTAAATTCTGGCATCCCACAACCCCTTAAATTGGTTTCCGCGTCGGGAACGCGTGACAAAACAAGCTGGTGCCGTCCGCCATGTCGCTCGATACCTCCACGCTCTATCTAGTCGCCACGCTGGTCGCAGCATTGCTTGGCGTGATGCTGCTGTTCTTTGGCCGCCAGGAGCGCATCCCGGCGCTCAACTGGTGGGGCGCCGCCTACATCCTCGGCGCCGCTTCGGTGGCGCTGTGGACGCTGGCCACTACCATGCTCGGCGAAGCGCTGTCGTTGGCGCTCAACGCCGTCGGATTTGCCGCCTGCGGCATGGTGTGGAACGCGGCGCGGGTGTTCCATGGCCGCAAGTCGAACTGGCCCGGAATCCTGCTCGGGGCGCTGGCCTGGGTAGCCGCGGTCACGACGCTGCTGCCGGACGATGCGGCGGTACGCATGACCATCGGCGCCGGCATCGTCGCGGTCTATGCGGCGCTGACCGCCAGCGAGTTGTGGTCGGAACGGCGCCGGACGCTGCAGAAGCGCTGGCCGACGATCGCCGTGCCGGTGCTGCATGGTTTTGTGCTGATGCTGCCGATCCTGCTCGGCGACTTCCTCCGCCCGCACGACGACGGCTTTGGCAGCAGCATCTGGGTCACCGCCTTCGCCATCGAACTCGTGCTGTACGCCGTCGGCACCGTCTTCATCATCTTCATGCTGGTGTCGGAGCGCACCGTGCGCGCGCACAAGACCGCGGCGTCGATCGACCCGCTGACCGGGATGTTCAACCGCCGCGGATTCGCCGAGGCGACGTCGCGCATGATCGAACGCGAAGCCAATGCCGGGCGTGCGGTGACCGTGATGATTTTCGATATCGATCATTTCAAGTCGATCAACGATCGGTTCGGCCATCCGGCCGGCGACGAGGTGCTCAAGCTGTTCGCCGCGGTCGTGACCAACACGCTGCGGATGACGGACCTGTCGGGGCGCATCGGCGGGGAGGAGTTTGCCGCGCTGCTGCCGTGCTCGATGGACGAAGCCCTGATCGCGGCGGAACGCGTGCGCGAGGCCTTCGCCGGCAGCGGCATCGCGGTCGACGACGCGCCGGTCGAGACCACCGTCAGCATCGGCGTCGCCGGCGGCCCGGCCTTCACCGAACTGGACGTGCTGCTGGCGGCCGCCGACACCGCGCTGTACCAGGCCAAGCGGGCGGGGCGCAACCGCGTCCAGGCCGCGACCGAACTGCCGCTGTCGCTAGAAAACGGGCGGCGCAAGATCGCGGGACTGTCCGGACACGGACATCGGTCCGGCATCGTCGGCAACGTGGCGTAGCTAACCGTCCGTTTACCAATGGGACGTTAATATTCGCGACATGGCTACCGTCCGCAGCAATCGCTCCGACGCCGCTTTGGTCTCGCTGGAAACCGCGGAAGCCTCGGCGCGCAGCGGCTTTGCCTGCATGTTCTCGGGCTCGGATGAATATGAATCCGCGCTGATTACCGAACGGCGCGCGCAGGGCCGCTATAGCCGCCCGCGCACCAACTGGCCGATGATTGCGTTTATCGGCTGCTGCGTGATGGTCGTCGGCTTCGTCGCTGCGTTCAGCCCGTAGGGCGCGCCACCGAAGCGTGATCCGCCATCGGCGATAGGCAGCGGCACAATAGTTTCGCTATTGCGCCCTACGACGCGCCGATCAGGATCCCGACCGCGAGCACGATGGCGCCGCCGAGCACGATCTGGAACACCGCCTGCAGAAAGGGCGTGTCCATGTAGCGCGCCCGGATCCAGGCGATCGCCCACAATTCGAAGAACACCACGACGCCGGCGATCGCCGTTGCGATCCAGAACGCGTTCGCCCAGGAGTCCGGAACGAGATAGGGCATGGTGTGGCCGAGGCCGCCAAGCGCGGTCATGATGCCGCAGGTGGCGCCGCGCAGCCACGGCGAGCCGCGCCCGGTCAGCGAGCCGTCGTCGGACAGGGCCTCCGCAAACCCCATGCTGATGCCGGCGCCGATCGAGGCGGCGAGGCCGACCAGGAACGTCTGCCAGTTGTGATGGGTCGCGAACGCGGCGGCAAACAGCGGCGCCAGGGTCGAAACCGAGCCGTCCATCAATCCGGCCAGCCCCGGCTGCACGTATTGCAGAACGAACATGCGCTTGCGGGTCTTGTCTTCCGCGGCGCGCACATTGGGGCTGAGGATCTTGTCGGTCAGCTTCGCCGCGATGGTTTCATGACCTTTTTCCAGCTCGGCGAGATCGCCGAGCAGCTTGCGCACGCCGACATCGCGGGTCTGCTCGGCGGCCTTCGAATAGAAACGCTCGGCCTCGAATTCCATCGTCTCGGCTTCCTTGCGGATGGTGTCGAGCGACAGATTCCGGGTCAGCCAGATCGGCCGGCGGTGCAAAAATCCCTTGACGTTGGCGCGCCGGATCGGCGGCAGGTTGGCGCCGAAGCGCTGCTCATACATCTCGAGCAGCATATGGCGATGACCTTTTTCTTCCTCGGCCATCTCCTCGAATATCCTTGCCGATTCCGGATAACGCTCGGCGAGATCTTCCGCAAAGCTCATGTAGATGCGGCTGTCCTCCTCCTCGCTGGAGATCGCGACCGCCAGCACTTCACGTTCGGTCAAATCCGAGAAATTTCGCATCAATGAGCCTCATCCAAGTAATTTAGAATCATTCTAAATCACTGGACGCGGAGGGTCAACGGTGCGGCATTTTGCGATACAGCCTTATCGTTACGAGCAGAGGCCGCATCCCGCATGATCACCGAAATCGCACAAATCGACGTCAAGCCCGGCAGCGAAATGGAGTTCGAAGCCGCGATTGCCAAAGCCGAGGCGATCTTCAAGCGCTGCAAGGGCTGGAAGAGTTTCGAGCTGCACCGTGGAATCGAAAAGCCGCAGCGCTACCGGCTGCACATCAAATGGGAGACGCTGGAAAACCATACGGTGGATTTTCGCGGCTCGGAGAATTTCGCCGAATGGCGGGCGCTGGTAGGACCGCATTTCGCGGCGCCTCCGGAGGTGGAGCACACCAACACGGTAACGAGCTTCTAGCGTCGACCCCGCCTTCGCCAGGGTATGCGCATATCCGTCCTACGCGGACCTGACCCCGCGTATCCATCACTTATAAAGACTCTTTTATAGAATGGATTGGATGCACACATCTCGCCGTCATGCCCGGCCTTGTGCCGGGCATCCACGTCTTTCTTTCTGAGGTGGAGCAAAGACGTGGATGGCCGGGACGAGCCCGGCCATGACTTAGAAGGCGCTGCTTGTCAGGAGGACGGCAGAGCTTTTGGCTCATCCTCATGCACGTAATCGATCGCGACCTTGACCACCGCTATCAGCGGCAATGCGAGTGCCAAGCCCCAGATGCCGAACACCACGCCGAGCAGGATCTGGAACGCAAACAAGGTCGCGGGGGGAATTTCCAGCGCCTCGCGCTGCAGCATCGGGGTCAGGATATAGCTTTCAAGCACGTGAATGCCGAGAAAAAGCAGGAACGCGCTGAGCGCGGCGAATCCTCCCGAGGCGAGGCTCGCCAGTATCACGATCAGTCCGCCGATCAGCGCGCCAACGGTCGGAATGAAGGTGAGCAGCCCGGCTTGAACGCCCAGAATGAACGAACTCGGGATGCCAAGCAGGGTCAGGCCGATCCAGGTGATGACGAACACGGCGAACATCGTGATCATCTGCGCGATCAGCCAGCGCTCCAGCGTCTCGCCGATGCGGTCGACGACGGCGGCGACGTCGGCGCGGCGTCGGGCCGGCGACATATAGATCAAACCCTTCCGATAGACTCCAGGCTGCGCGGCGAAGCACAGGCCGAGAAACAGCACGATGAAGAAATTGCCCACCGCCCCGACGGTGCCGAGCACGATCTTCCATGTCTGGCTGAGGATGGCGCCGCCGCTCGAGGCGATGGTGCCGGCGCTGGGCAGATTATGCGCCGGTGCCGCCGCGGAGGCGTCCTGGTCCGGTGAGCCTGCAGGCGCCGCGGCCAGGGTGCCGAGATCGAGATAACTGGTATCGACGCCGTACTTTTCGAGGAATGCCTTGACGTTCACCACCTGCGATTTGATCGTGCCGCTCAGGGCCTTGGCCTGCTCGGCAATGGTCGCGCCGCCGAGGAAAATCACCCCGGACAACAGCGCCGCGAGCAACAGGCAGATGGCGGCAAGCCGCAGCGAATGAGGAAATTGCGTCACGCGGCCGAGCAGGTCGGTCAGGGCGTTGAGCGCGACGCCGAACAGCACCCCCGCAAAGATCAGGAACAGCGTCGAGGCGAAATACCAGGTCGAAACCAGCAGCGCGGCGAAACCGACGGTGCCGATGCCGCCGACTGCGATCGCCCAGGCGAGATCGTTGCGGGCTTTGACCCGATCGTCAGCCGATGCCACCCTGATTCCTTTCGCCTCGCTTGCAACCTCACTCTTTGGCTAAAAAGGCCCCGGGATCAAGCACCGATGGCGCAGGGCGGATGGGCGCACGCTGATCCGCCGATGAGGCGGGGTGGAATTCGCCGTCAAGCGCAGGCTTGACCTGCGCATCCATCCCTCTTCACAACAGGGCGCGTTCGAACAGGACGGAGTGCCGAAGGGCCGGGAAGGAACGGGCACATGGACGACCATGTGAAGGCTGTCGTTCGCGAAATGACCGCAGCATCGGAACAGGAACGAGTCGGTTTTCCCGAACTCGTGGAGGCGCTGACCGGGGCGGGTATCGAGCGCTATCATGCCGACCTGCTGGCGGGAACCAAGACCTGGTACATGCCCGACGGCAGTTTCGAGATCACCCATGGTCGCGCCCTTGCCGCCGCAAAGGATTTCAGGGGGGAAAGCGTCCAGCAAGCGGTCCACGCCGTCCGGCAAGGCGAGATTCGATACCGCGCGTTCTGCGAGCGTATCGCCGCTGCCGGCTGCGTCGGTTATTTCGTCAGCCTGGCCGGCCGCCGCGCGGTCTATTACGGCCGCACTCTCGCCGCGCATGTGGAGTGGTTTGCCCCGCCGCCATCGAGTCTGCCGCCCCCGCCGGGCCCGCCGCCGGCGAGGCGCGCGGCATGAATTTCGATTGGTTGGGTCTCTGACCGACCGGCTTGCTCCCGCCCATCCGGGAATGACGCGCGGCGCGCGGCGTCGTGGAACGGCGGGCGCGCCGCTACAGCGCCCGCACGCGAGGCAAGTCGGGCGCTGCGGTTGCGATGGCCGCCCGCCGGTCGACGACGGCGTGATGAAACTGTTCCATGACGAGGCCGAAGGCTGACAGATCGCCTTCCTCGATCGCGCCGTCATCGTAGCTGTCGAGCGTTTCGCGCAGGATTCCGTCCACCTCCTGCTGCATGGCGGCCAGTTCGTCCAGCGAGTCGGTTTCGCGTGCCCTGGACACCATCCTCAAAAGCCTTTCGCGATGATGCGTGCTTTGTTCGCGCTCGCCGCCCTTCAGATAGTGGCGCAGCCAGGCCCCGGCTGACCCGAGCCCGGACAGAAGCAGAATCGCGAACCAGAAATAGTCGCTGTATCGCTCGAGGAAGGTGCGTTCGGTGCCGTCGATGTAGGCCGCCGCACCCGGATGTGCGGGAAGCGCCGCGTCCTTGTCGGTGTCCGGCTTCTCGATTTTTGCCGCGCCCGGCACTTCCTTGGCGAGCTGCTGGCGAACCGAGAACAGCTGCCGGACAAATCCGCCTACCGAGGTATCCGCAAGCGCCTTGCGCGCGACGATCAGGTGATTGACGCTGACGGTGTCGATCTTGTCGTCGGGTCTGGCCGGCGATGAACTGAAGGTGCTGCCGGGAATCTCCTCCGCTTCATACAGCGGGTGTTTCTGGGCGATCGCTTCCGACACGTCGATCGGAAGAAACTTCGGCTCGCCTTTGACCCGAGCCGTTGCTGCGATCGCTTCCGCGGTGATCTTGCTGTCCAGCGGACCGACCGCCATGAAGGCGTCGATGGCCGGGTCGCGCGCCATATCGGCGAGCTGGCTGGTGCCGAATTGAGTCACCGCGACCTTGTCCGGCTCGACTCCCGATTCCTTCAGGATGACCTGGAGCAGCGTGACGTTGGCCTGGGTTCTGCCGATGACGCCGACGCGACGTCCGGCGAGATCGTCGATCGCCTTGATTTTCGGCGCCGGGGGTTTCTTCGAGCCCTTGGCCGCGAGGCCGGACGGCGCCCACAGCACCACGACATTCTTGCGCAGGATGGCGACGGATTGGGCGTCGGCCGGCATCTCCAGATCGCCGCGGGCAACCGCGAGGTCGGTTTTGCCGGCCCCAAGCAGGGCGATGCTTTCGGCGGCCCCCTCGGTCCCGACCGCTGCCAGCCGGACCGGACTTTTGTCGCGGCCAAACGTCTGCGCCAGCGCCTGGATCAGCTTCTGATCGTCGCTGCCCGGCGGACCGACGGCGATCCGCAGCGTTACCGGGCGCAACGCCAGATACAGTCCGCCCGCCGCGGCGCCAAACAGAAGCAGGCCGGTGGCGAGCACCAGCAGCGCGAAGATCCTGCCTTTGCGGCGCCGCCGCGCGATGCGGGAGTTAAGGTCTGACGTGGCCATCATACCGCCACGCTACAGGAAAAATCACCCCCTGGCACGTCGCTTCATCCTCCCTGCGGTCTCATCAGCCTTATGGCGCTCCGTTAACCACTCCCTAACCGGAATTCCTAATCATGCCTCCATTTGTCAGCGGTAATTGTGCAACCCGGAGTTGGGCAATGCATAAGCGGCCTTCATGGAGCGGCGCTGGTGGTCTCGGCGGGATCGCAGCCGATGCGGGGGACGTCACGGCTGTTGGATCGCCGGTCCGGCGAAGCCCGATCCACTGGCTGATCCTTTGCGGCGTGGTCCTGATCGCGGCCATCGTCCTTGGCACCG
Source organism: uncultured Bradyrhizobium sp. (assembly GCF_964252615.1). NCBI lineage: Bacteria > Pseudomonadati > Pseudomonadota > Alphaproteobacteria > Hyphomicrobiales > Nitrobacteraceae > Bradyrhizobium > uncultured Bradyrhizobium sp. The sequence continues at coordinate 78,592 of NZ_CAXUNQ010000012.1, read as the reverse complement.
CGGTGATGGTGGACAATTTCCGTGAGCGGGCGCTGAGTAGCAGCGAGCGCGAACTTGAAAATACGGTGCTGTTGCTGGCGCGTCATTTCGATCAGCAACTCAAGGACGCCGAAGTCATTCAAAACAGCCTGGTCGAATACATCTACACCGCGGGGATCGCGACGCCCGAGGAGTATCGGCGCCGCATGTCCGGCGAGGACGTGCATCAGATGCTGCGAGCCAAGCTCAGCGCGATGTCGTATGTCGGCGCCGTCAACCTGTTCGATGCGAAGGGGCGGATCATCAACGCCTCGGGCGTATGGCCGATACCCGACGTCAGCGTCGCCGATCGCGCCTATTTCAAGGTTTTTACATCCGGTCCGCAGTCGGCGGCGGTCTTGATTGAACCGGTTTACAGCCGCGTGACCGGCGCATGGACCACCATCATCGCCCGCAAGGTGACCGGAACGGACGGCGAATTCCTCGGCGTCATCTCCAGGGGCATAGAGCCGGCTCATTTCGAGACGTTCTTTGCCTCCCTCGCGCTCGGCGATGACGCCGCCATCTCGATGTTCGACCGGGAGGGGACGCTGCTGGCCCGCTATCCGCACAACGAAACGATGATCGGCCGCAGTTTCAAGGGCGGGACCCTGCTCGAACTGGTCCGGCCGCCTCAGCCGGACCACGGAACGATGCGGCTGAAGAGTCCGATCAATGGCGAGGACCGGGTCGGCGCCGTTCGCCGCCTGAGCAATTTTCCCATTACGGTCGTCGCCACCACGTCGGTTTCCGCCGCACTTGCCGACTGGCGGGAACAGACCAGGTTCCTGACCGGCATCGCCGCGCTTTCGGCGTTCATCGTCGCCATTATCCTCTTTCTTGTGGTTCGCGAGATTTCGCGTCAGCACCAATCCTCGCAGCGCCGGCTGGCGCTGGAAAAGCAGCGCCTCGATACCGCCGTGAACAACATGACGCAGGGTTTGCTGTTTTTCGATTCATCGCACCGGCTGGTGATCTGCAACCAGCGTTATATAGAGATGTTCAACGTATCGCGCGACGTCGTGAAGCCGGGCTGTACCTTTCGTGAACTGCTGATGCATCGCAAGGACACCGGGACCTTCACCGGCGATGTCGATGAATATTGCGGCGCCGTGATCCGGAATATGGCGGACGGCAACGCTTTTCAGAGGGTGCTGGACTCGTCGGACGACCGTTCGATCCAGGTGCTGTACCAGCCGCTGGCGGACGGCGGATGGGTAACCACGCTGGAAGACTTTACCGAGCGGCGGCGCTACGACGAGCGGATCGCGCACCTGGCGCATTACGATGCGCTGACCGATCTGCCTAACCGGACGCTGTTTCGGGAGCAGCTTGAACGCGAACTCCGGAACGTCGGCGGTGGCAGGCAACTGGCGGTGCTTTATATCGATATCGACGAATTCAAGAGCGTCAACGATTCGCTCGGCCATCCCATCGGCGACGAACTGTTGAAGGCGGTGGCTTCCCGCTTGAGCGGCTGTGTCAAGCAGGCTGATTTCGTCGCCCGTCTGGGCGGCGACGAGTTTGCGATCGTGCAAACCGCGGTCGCCGGGCCGGCCGACGTCATGAAGCTCGTGATCCGGATCTATGAAGCAATCCGGGCGCCATGCGAATGTCTCGGTCATCACCTCGTCACCGACGCCAGCATCGGCATTGCGCTGGCTCCGCAGGATGGCATCGACCTGGACCAGCTGTTGAAGAATGCGGATCTGGCGATGTACGGCGCCAAATCCGACGGCCGCCGGACCTACCGGTTCTTCGAACGCGACATGGACGCGCGGGTGAGGGCGCGTCGCGCGCTGGAGCTGGATTTGCGCCAGACGATCGTCGATGGCGGCTTCGAGATCGAATACCAGCCGATCGTCGACCTTCGAAGCGGGGCGGTGTCGGGGTGCGAGGCTTTGCTGCGCTGGCGTCACCCCGAGCGCGGCATGGTTTCGCCCGCCGAATTCATTCCGGTCGCCGAAGAGATCGGCCTGATCTCCCAGCTCGGCGCGTGGGTGCTGGAGCAAGCCTGCTTCGAGGCGGCGATCTGGCCGGACGATGTCAGGCTCGCCGTCAATGTCTCGCCGATTCAGTTCAGGAGCCGCACCCTGGCCCTGCACGTTGCAAGCGTGCTGGCGTCGTCCGGCCTTGCGGCGAACCGGCTCGAACTGGAAATCACCGAGGCGGTGCTCATTCGCGACGACGACTCGGCGCTGGCCATCCTGCACCAGCTTCGCGCGCTCGGGATTCGCATCGCCTTGGACGATTTTGGCACCGGTTACTCCTCGCTCAGCTACCTGCAGCGGTTTCCGTTCGACAAGATCAAGATCGACCGCTGCTTCATCAGCGAACTCGCCGAGCCGGAAGGCTCCTGGTCGATCGTGCAGGCGGTGGTGAACATCGCCTGCGCGCGCAACATGACCACCACGGCGGAAGGCGTCGAAACCGAGGCGCAGAAGCAGTTGCTGTGCACGCTGGGCTGCACGGAGATGCAAGGCTATCTGTTCAGCAAGGCGCGCCCGGCGCCGGAGGTGCGGCGCCTGTTGACGCAGCGCGTCGGCATAGAGGCCGTGGCCTAAAGCGGGTTAGCCAAAGGCGTTACTCGCCGCGTCGGGGCGCCGGCGGATGACGCTGACGCTCATCCGTCCTGCGGGTGCGGAAACTGCGGTAATTGACCGGCGGTCGCAGTTGCGGCAATCTGCAACCATTGCAGCGAATGGGTATTATCGCAGTTTATTTCAGGAGGCGATCTTGATCGACATTGATTCTCCTTTGGATCTGGATGATCCGGCGGCCGCGCAATTCCTCGGTGGACTTCAGGGCAACATCATCAAGGGACACGGCCGGGACTTTACGGCGCATCTGGTCCTGAAAATGACAGCGGATCGGCAGACCGTCAGATCCTGGATCGCAAAATTTGCCGGCGCGCATGTGACGACGGCTGCCATCGCAAAGCGGCAAACCCTGGCGTGGCGCGCCGCGCCGAAGGATGCGAACGATAAAGGCGAGCCGTTCGCCATGTTCCTGCTCGCGCCCGACGGCTATCGCCATCTCGGTTTCAGCGACGCGGAGCTTCCCGCGCCGCGCAGCGACAAATTCACCAATCCCGTTCACAGCCAATACTTTACCCTTGGGATGAAAGGGCAGTCGAGCGTCCCGGCGCCGGGACGGCACTACAATGATCCGCCGCCTGCGCAGTGGGACGGCCCCTACCGGCAGCAAATCCATGCCATGGTGCTACTGGCCGACGACGATCGCGACCGTCTGGACCGATCGGTGGAAGACATCACCGCGTCGCTGGCCGGCGTTTTCGAGCTGCTGACAACGGAGCGCGGGCAGGTTCTCCGCGAAAAATTTCCGCGCGGAAAGCTCGACATCGAACATTTCGGATTCCAGGACGGCGTCAGTCAGCCGCTGATGATCAAGCAGGACATCGCCCAGGAAGTCGCGAGGCGGGGAAACACGCACTGGAATCCGGCCGCCCCGCTATGGCTGGCGCTGGTCGAAGAACCCGGCGCGGCCGGCGGTTTCGGCAGCTTCATGGTGTTCCGCAAGCTCGAGCAGAACGTGAAGGCTTTTTGGGACACGCTCGAGCAGCTCTCCCGGCAGTCGGGCGTCCCAGCCGAGGATCTCGGCGCGATGGCGGTCGGGCGTCGCCGGGACGGCACTCCCGCCGTGCCGACAACAACCATCGATCCGAGCGCGGACTTCAACGACTTCCATTACAGCCAGGATGTCGACGGTGCGAAATGCCCGTTCCACGCGCATATTCGCAAGACCAATCCGCGCGGAGATATACCGAATCCGGAGCTGGAACGCGCCCGGCGCATCGTGCGCCGCGGCATCACCTATGGCGACCGCCCGGACCTGAGCGTGCGGCCGGAGACCGGCATGGGTCTGCTTTTCATGTGCTTCCAGTCGAACCTCGACCAGTTCGCGATTCAGCAGGAGGGATCGGATGCCAATGATTTCATCAACCCCGGCGTCGGCGTGGATGCCGTCATCGGCCAGAACAGCGCCGCTATCCCGCAGACCTGGCCGAGCACGGGCACGGTGAAATTCACCATGGCCAATCTGGTGAAAATGAAGGGCGGGGAATACTTCTTCGCGCCCAGCATGGGCTTCCTGAAGGGACTGGCGACGTCGTGAGGGACCGGATGACTGCCTGATCAGGAACGAAGCGCAGCTCTTCCTGGATGTTTGCAATGCGCGTTATTCAAACCAACGCCCTCGGCCGCAGCGCCGGCGAAATCTTATCAGGCCGCAGATGAGACTCCCGGCACGCTTGCAGGGGCATCGGCGACCTGATGATCGTAACCCGCGGTCCGCAAGCTCGCTGCTTGCCAGGACCACCACGCCTGTCTTTGGTCAGGGACCACCAGGCTACTTCCGAGGCGTGTTGTTCATCAGATAGACGCCGGCTCCGGAAACCAGGAAACCAACGATCGCTGTCGGCGACGGAAATTCTCCCAATACGGCCGATGCCATGATTTGCGTAGTGGCCGGGATCACGTGGAACAGGTTTGTTGCCTTGCTGGCTTCGCCGCGCCGGATCATTTCGTACAGCAAAGTGAGCGCACCCACCGAATTCATCAGCGCGATCCATGCGACCGCCGCGGCGAAAGGCAGCACCTCCGTCACTTGCATGGTCTCGGTCGTTTCGGCGAGCAGCAGCATGACCAGGGAGCCGACAACCATCTGGATAAAACACCCGACCCACAGATTGATCCCGGTCAGAAATTTCTTCTGGTAGATGGTTCCTGTTGTAATTCCGACCAGGGCCAGCGACACGTAAAAGTAAGGCGCCCAGTTTACGGAGTGCGTTCCGAGATGGCTTGCCACGACTATGGCGACGCCTCCGATGCCGAGCAGAGAGCCGGGCAGATCGCGCCACGAAATCCGCTCACCTAAAAAGCGGGAAGCTCCCAGGATAACGAAGATAGGCATCATTCCCACGATCAGAGCCGCTTCACCTGCCGGAACTCCGCCGCGAATGCCCGCATAAAGACCGCCGAATTGCAGAACCTGCAGAAGCAGTCCGACTACGGCGGCGTGCGCGTAGGAGACCCACGACCTTGGCCATGGCGCGCGGATGTATAAGGCGACAGCGAGAAATATGATCGCCGCCGTCGTGAATCGGAAGAAAGTCATGGTGAACGGTTCGGAGTATCTCACTCCGAAGGCTCCTCCGATATAGCCCGAACTCCATAAGATCACGAACGCGATCGGCAGAATGGACACGCGTTCTTTTTGCTTTTCCTGCAGCGCTATCGTTGACATCTGTTTCCCTTTCTGTGCGTTCACCGAAACTAGTATTTTCGCGGCAGCGATCTATTAAATAATTTGCATGCAACGCATAAGGCATCTTTATGAAACTCTGCGTCGCTGCTTGGAGGACCGCCTGCCGCCGTGAACCAGGCTGGAATGTCTTGGTGGCGAGAAGCGTTCAGCGTGCGATTACTCCGGGCGATTCTCGACCGTAGGCTGTACGGGCCTTACGCCCGGATATCCCTCGCAACCTCCATTACCGGGCTGATATCCTCCGGTTCCGGGAGCGCTGACGGCATCAAGACCTTCAGACTCTTCACTATGTCGCGCGCTACCTGCGCGGCATGTCGCGCATTGATCTCCAGCGCGCTGGTGAAGAAATTGACGCCGGCGGTCAATTCCCCGAGAGCCCAGATATTGAGTTGTGATTGACCTGCGTCCTCGATGAGGCGGCCGGACTGGTACTTGACTTCCAAACCGCCGTGGCGGTGACAACGCGCCAATCCGGAGGAAAGTAAGTTCTGCACCAGGATGCTGTCGAGCAGTCTCGCATCGCGCGGTGAGCCGAATGCGCCGACCACGCAATCAAAATGGGCGGCATCGATCCGGTCCCGGCCATGGACGGCAACATGGAAGCCGGAGCCATCGGCCTGAACGTCGGCTCTTCCCGATTTGAAGGCGAGCCTGCCGCTCTTGCACAGATCGATGAGCTGCTTGGCATTCTCGACCGGGATCGATACCCGATAGGACATCCAGGCCGCCTGGTATTGATTGAGAAATACCTGCTTGTCCGCGTCATCGAGCAACTGCCATATGCAGTCGATCAACGGATTTGTTGCATATAAAACGGCCTGCCAGGGGCGAGGGCGCTCCGCCAGTTTTATTTCATCCTGAAAGAACCGAAGCGGGTCGTCGGGCGGAGACGGGGGCAGATCCGCAAGCTCGGGGTCCCGCCCGCCCGCCAGATGCACTTCATCGATAATCCAGCGCGTCAGCTCCTCGAGAGTGATCTTGCCGAACGTCCTGCCGTGCTGACGCAGCCGTTCGAGGGTGAGAATTTGCGGCGTGTACCGACCTTGCGTGCCGCGAACGCTCGGGAAATATCCGCTTCTGGAAATCATGGTAATGGGGCCGTAATGATCCGACCTTGCCAGGCCGACCGCAACATCAATGGCGCCGAGTCTTGCCCCCAGTATCGCGACTTTCGAATCCGGCTTGATGGTGCGGACCAGGCGACGAACCGGATAGGGGTTGTTAAAAAAGCCGGCGTGATTCTGCAGACTGGAAAGTTCGCGGGACTGAAGATTGCCGCAAGCAAGAACCACGCGATCGGCCCTGATCATCAGAGATGTATCCGTGATCAGGACAAAGTCGCCATTGGCGGCGCGCCTGACGTCGGTCACTTCGGCGCGCAGATGGACAAGATTGACGCCGCGGCCCGCGAGCTTTCCGGAAAGCTCGTTCATGACGTGCTCCAGATAAAGCCCAAACAGCGGCCGCGGCACGAACGAGCTTTCATTGATCTCCAGGTTTGTAAATTCGTCTTCCCACGCTCCCCTGTTCGCCGTGATCCAGTTGTAGAAGTGGCCCGGCTTCGTGGGAAACGGTGTTATATAGCCGGCCCGCGTATTCAGGAGATTGGTGTGCAGATCAACGTCGTAAGCGAGCCCTCGTCCGCGTTGATGGCGCTTCTCGATAACGAAGATGGTTATGTCCCGCATCGCTTCGGCGCGGAGCTCGTTCTCCAGGCTTTCGATCAGGGAAATGGCGGTGGCACCGCCGCCGACTATCGCAATGATGTTCGGATTCATAGCAGCATCTCTTGATTGAATGAATGCTGCAGGAGTGTGATATCTTATCGTTCTTCAAACAATCAACTTTTATGCATCGAAAATATAATGGCCGGTTATGCATAAAATCAGCGCTGTGAAAAAATCGACGCGCTCATTTGTTTGACATCGCTGTTCACGACGATCGTGGACTCGATGTTTGCGATGATGTCCTTGTCGATATTGATCCCCGGCGCGACCTCTATCAATCTCAGACAGTTGCGGTCCAGTTCGAAAACGGCGCGCTCGGTTATATAAAGGGCGGGCTGACCGTAACTGCAGGCGATCTGTCCGCTGAACGAGACTTTGCCGAGCGTATGAAGAAACTTGCGGACACGTCCTTCCGCTTCGATATGCAATTCTCCGTCTCGAACTTCGACCCGGAGACCGTTCGCCGTCAGCGTGCCGCAAAATACGACTCGCTTCGCGGCGCTGGAGATATTTGCAAAGCCTCCCACTCCCGGCGTCCTGCCTGGAAAATGGCTTACATTCACACTTCCATAGCTGTCGACTTGCGCAAATCCAAGGAATGCGACGTCTATGCCTCCCCCGTCGTAAAAGTCGAACATGGAGGACTGCTCGATTACGGCTTGGGGATGAACGGCAGCACCGAAAGACATGCCGGTTGCGGGCACCCCTCCGAATTGTCCTGACTCGATCGTGAGATTGTAGTTGGTGTATCCCTCGGCGCGCGCGACCTGTCCGATTTCAGCAGGAATTCCGATTCCCACGTTGATCAGAGCGCCGGGGTATTTGCGTAATTCTTCCAACGCGCGCTTGGCTATTATTTCGCGGGCCGGGCTTATCTGGCGCGCCGATGGCGCCGCCTTGCCGGGCGATACGTAAGCGGGATTGAAAGCCTCGGCGTATGTCTGATGATGATGCTCGATGTTGGCGAGTACGACGTAGTCAATCAGGCACCCCGGCACCCTCACTTGTTTGGGATTGAGGGTGCCTGCGGGAACGATCTTCTGCACCTGGGCGATAACACAACCTCCGGCATTTCGAGCGGCCTGCGCCTGCGCAAGTCCGTCCTGCAGGGAGATTTCGTTCTCCATCGAAAGGTTGCCGTCTTCGTCGCATTCGGTGCCGCGGATAATCGCGCAGTCGACGCGCAAGGTCGGAAAAAACAGATAGGTGGACTTGTCGATCTCCACGCGCTTGATGAGACTGTCACCCGACCTCTCGTTAAGCCTTCCGCCTTGTTGTTGCGGATCGATGAAAGTGCCGAGTCCGACACGCGACAGGATCCCGGGCAGTCCCGCCGCGCATGCCCGGAACAGCTGGCTTACCACGCCCTGCGGCCAATTATGCCCTTCGATCTCGCCGTCCGTCGCCAACGCGCCGAGCTTCGGTACAAACCCCCAGTAGCCGCCGATGGCACGGCGCACCAGTTCCGGGTGAGCGAGATGATCCAGCCCGCGCCCCATTCGATCGCCGGATCCCGCGGCAAAAAACAGCGTAAGGTTCCGGGGCTGACCGTGGGTTTTGAAACGCCGCCCGATGGCCTCGGTTATGGCTTCCGGGTGTCCGCAGCAACCAAATCCCCCGGGGACCACCACCCAGTCGTTCTTGATGAGTAGTGCAGCCTCATCGGCCGAGACGACCTGCATCGATACAACCTCTTTAGTTGGCAAAGATCAGCGGCAAACGCACATCGGCCCGCACCCCTCGATTTCAGGGACGGACGAAGGCGTCGGCGTCTGATCGAAAGGCTGCACCGGCTGCTCCCATACGACGATAAATGTGCAGCCTGTCTCCGACGACAGAGCGTGGCTCGAGCCGGGAGGGCATATTTCAAGCGTTCCAGCACCGTGCCGCCCGGCGTCATTGATCAACTCGCCGTCGAGAACGAAAATGAGTTCATAGCCGGGATGGAGGTGTTTCTTCACGACCGCACCGGGCCTGTATCTGACAAGCGCCGCCGCCGGCCCGGAGTTTCCGGTATCGCTGTTATCGTAGAGCCGATGGATCTCGACGCCTTCACGTCCTGGTTGCTTATAGCTCTCCCAGGGTAAATCGTTTAAAGTGGAGGGATTTCCGATTATATCCTTGATAATCTGAGCACCGCGCATGGTCATCTGCCTTCGCTGTCTTGCGGCCATGCAACCGATTCTCCATCGGGAGTAATGCTGTGCCGCGGGAATGAACATCCAGGACCTGCGTAACTTGACTTGCGTACGCCGGCGTCCGATCGCTTGAGGGTTGCGAGCCCAAGCGCGGGGATAAGATTATTCTCAACGTCGCGAACTCAAAGAAAATAAATTTTATATTTGGCATGCGAGTTCCTTATACGGCGAACGTCGATATTACCACTTCTAGTTGTTAGATAGTCGTGTTAGATTGGCTATCTGGCCTCTTTCGCGGGGAGCTTTTCATGGTGAGGCGCATTAACTTTGATACCCAGCTTCTTCGCAGCCTCGTCTCCATCATAGACACCGGCAGTTTTGTTGCTGCCTCCGAGAAACTGCACATGACTCAACCGGCCATGAGTCAGCAGATGCGGAAACTGGAAGACCTCGTCGGACAACCGCTGTTTCGAAAGGACGGCCGGAAACTCGCGGCGACATCCGCGGGCGAGCGGCTCGCAAAATATGCTCGTCGAATCATCGAATTGAATGATCAAATCCCTGACGAGTTCGGTATAGGCCGTACCTCGGAAATCGTGCACATCGGTATGCCGGAGCATTTTTCTGAATCGCTGCTCCCGATTTTAATCGGACGGGTGCATGCGGATTTCCCCGACGTCCAGATGGTGGTCAAGGTCGGCCGAAGCCGGGTGCTGGCGGAGTGGTTGAGCGAAGGTCGCCTGCAACTGGCGTTGCTTATCGGAGAGCCGCGATTGAAGGAGGAGGTCGCGTCGCAATTGGTGCCGTTTCGATGGCTACGCGGCAGCAATTTCACTTTTCAGGAAAAGACCGCCCTTGTGCCGCTGGTATTATTCCAGTCTCCCTGCGACTTCCGCAACATCGCAACACGAACGCTGGACGAAGCCGGCATACCTTGGAAATGCACGCATGAAGGCGAAGACCTTCAGACCTTGCGTGCCGCCTTGAAAGCCAGGATAGGGATTACGGCGCTGCCAACCCTTCAGGATTATAAAGATCTCGATATCTGCGACGGAGTGCTGCCGAATTTGCCCGAGCTTTCTGTAGGACTGCGGAAGCACTCCAACTGGAACTCCAAGAACGCGGCGGGAATAACCGGACTTGTGGAAGATATCTGGAAGCGCTTCCCGCGGCCTGAAGGTTCACATTATTCCTGACGCGGTGCTCTGTTGGCCGGGTACGGAAGAGGGTCGACGCGATGCGGTTGCGTGCAAGCCTCAATCGGCGTCGTCGTAGCGGCGCATTCCGCGCGTCCTGCGGCCCTTGTCACTCCGGCGCGTGGTCCTCGCGGGATGCATATTTCATCGGCGCTGCGTCGTCGAACGGGTTGAAGTCCAGTGCTGCCGGTGCTGCAAGATTGCGAAACTCCGGAGTTCGTCCAAGCTGGAACTGCCACGTTTTGATCGTGGCCCAGGCTTTGACAAAGCCGGGGTCGGACCGGTCGCCCGACGCCGGCGCGACGTCGGATCGAGAAGGCTCGCGGTTTCCAGGCACTGTTGGCGACAACGATGCGGCTGCCAGCGCCGCGATTGCCGCGATGAATAATACCGCTGGAGCCGGTTTGGCTATTCTCATGGCAAGGGTCCTTCCGGTTTGGCTGGGCGTTCTTTGAGGAAATTGACATCGCTAATCATTTTCGAAAATGGAATTGTTCTGGAGTTCTATTTGAGATAAACTGAAGTATGGAACTTATTGACCCGGAACTGCTGCGGACGTTTCTCGCTTTTGCCGAAGCCGGATCTCTTGTCCGCGCCGCTGCCACGGTCGGGAGGTCGCCGTCGGCGATAACGCTGCAGATGCACCGTCTGGAGGAGATCATAGGCGAACCATTGCTCGCGGTTGCGGGACGTGGCCGAGTGCTGACCCCGGCGGGGGAAGAGTTGATCGGGCACGCCCGGCGCATTCTTGCAGCTCATCGCGATGCTTGGCTCAGGATGAAGGGGGCCCGTTCGGGCGGACGGACACGCCTTGGTTGTACCCAGGATTTTGCCGATAGTTCGCTGCCTGAACTGCTTCGGGCGTTCGCCGAATCTCATGCGCGGGTTCGCATCGATCTTAGAATTGGCCGTTCGGACGATCTCTCGGCTGCCTACGATCAGGGCGACATTGACATCCTGCTTGCGATGCGGCTCGGCCCTCGGCCTGACGAAGTGAAGGTGCTGCGCGAACCGATGATATGGTTGGCGGCAGAGACGGGACTGGCGGGAATGGATGATGTCGTTCCGCTTGCGCTTCTCGATCCACCGTGCGGATTTAGATCAGCCGCAATCGCTGCCCTTGACACCGCGCGCCGCGGCTATCGAATTGCCGCGACAAGCCCGAGCTTGGCAGGGTTGAAGGCCGCCGTGCGTAGCGGACTTGCCGTGACGCCCCGCACGGTTCGGATGCTTGAACGCGGCATTGGTTTGGCGGCAAGCCATCTGTCGCTGCCTGATCTTCCGGAGGCCGAATATACGCTGCGCATCCGACGCGATGCGGAACGCCAGTCTTCATATCTGGCAACGCTTCTGGCGGAGGGACTGAGCGTCCAGATCGGTTGACGTCGTGCAACGCCGGCCCACCGATATCGCGAGGCCGCAGCCGTCGCTGTCTACTTCTTGCCGTCGAGCCGCGCCGCCTCGGCCTCACGCCGGACCGGGCTTCGCAGCCCGGCACCAGGCGCCTGTAGGGTTGGTCGACGGATTGGCTTGAAGGTGGCATTCTTGCCGTAGATGCGCGGCTGATGGATGCAGAATTTGCAGATCTGCATCTGGCGGCGGTCGCGTCAGGCTCGCGTCCGCTATGCGGCTTCCCGCCCGCCGAGCGCCTCTTTGACCGTAGCGATGCGCGCGAAACGCCGACTGAGCACGAGTTCGCTGTGTGCCTTGATTTCCAGGGCACTCCAGGTGCGGCCGCGCGCATCGGTCATTGCAAAGGTGAGCGTCGCCTCGGTGACGAAATCGACCGCGTAACCGCTGTCCGACGCGTGCCGGGTTGTGGTTTCGCAGCATTGCTCGGTGCGGATACCGCCAATGATGAGCCGCCGGATGCCATGCTCAACCAGCCATACGTCCAGGCCGGTCCCGACCAGCGCACTGTGCCTGCGCTTGTGGAATACGGCGTCGGGTACAATCGCGAGCGGCGACAACGGCACCACTAACCCCGACGCTATTGAAAAAACGCCGGCATCGGCAACGTGGAAGAGCTGGATGACCGGAATTCCCTTGGCCTTTGCGCCGTCATGGAGTTGCTGCGTGCGTTCGAGGAACGCCGGCACGTCCGTATCGCTCCAGAACGGACGATGCCGAAACGTTTCCTGGGCGTCGATGATGATCACCGCGGCATCGGATGTGGACATGAATGAAGCTCCCGCAAGCCTGTTTTCAACCGCATATCCTGGCGGAGCGCAACAAACGAATTTGAAGCGGACCCGTCCTAACTGACGGGCGACGCCTCGGCAATCGTCGCGCGAGCGATACCGCTGTCATCCGCGCCCTCGTATTCGAGTATTGCCTTGAGTACCGATACGGGAATCGGCCGGGCCATTGTCGAGCCGGCATCGAAATGCACATAAACCGTTCGGCCCGTGACGAGGGGAGTTTCGTCGCCCGCCCTGGTAATCTTGAAGTCCATATCAAGGCTCGAGCGCCCGGTCCGATCCACCCGGCACCAAACCGCCAGGCGGTCATCCAGTCGCGCCGGCTTTGCAAATTCGAGCGTCGTTTTCACCAAGGCGAGCTCGAACACGTCTTCCAGCGACTGTCCGCTGGCGTCGAGCTGCAGCCTCTCTCTAAAGTACTCGACCATCGCACAGTCGAAATAGGTCAGATAATGCCCATGATACACCAGCTTTTGTCCGTCGATCTCCGAGTACCGGACCCGCACTTCATGTTGAAACTTGAAGCCATTCACGATTTTCTCCCGGTGGGGTCCGTCTGTCGGTTCTATTGCTTGGGACCATGAGCCACTGAGAGCTGCACGGAGCGCTCCTTGAGGTAGAGTGCGGCAATTCCAAAACACATGAGAAATAACGGATAGAGCAGCTTGAGCCCGTAGCTTCCGGCCCAAAGCAGATACAGAACGGTAAGGAGCGCGGCGGCCAATCGCAGCCACATGTTCGTGGTCTTCCGGATGAACGATACGACGCAAAGCAAATAGAGAATGAAAAAGTTCTGCCCTGCCAGGCCGAACAAGGTGCTTAATGAAACGAATTGAACGGCATAAAGAGTCAAAACGGCGACGAATATCGCCGTCGAGGCGATCACCGCGTTCGTCGGCACCTGGTATTTCGCGCTGACAATTGAAAGACGGGAAGGCAACAGGCCGTTGCGTGCAGACGCCATCACCAGCCGGGAAAACCCCCAGGTTGCACCATTCAGGTTGGCTGCCACGATGAGTACGCCGACTATCGCGACCACCTTTGCACTGGCGCTTCCGACCAGGGCGGCCAAGATGGCGGCAACCGGCGCAGTGGCCAGATTGGGGTCGCTGCGCGACAGCATGAGCTGCGTTGCAAACGCGATAAGCACATAGAGCGTGAACACGATGGCAAAGCTGATAAAGACCGCCAACGGATAGTCCCGGGCGGGGTTCTTGTATTCCTCGACCGTCGAAGCCACGAGTACCCATCCGGCGAATGCGAAGAATATCACATTCAACGATGGTATGGCGCCGTGCCATTGATCGGGAGCCGCAATTCCCGCGCCGGCGCTGTGGTCGCCCAAAGCGAGAGCTGAAACAGCCACAAGCGTTATGATGACCAGCAGGCTGAAAGTCAGAATCCGTTGAATGCCTCCTGACAGCCGCGCGCCGAAATAATTGGACAACCCCGCGAACATCAGAATCGCGGCTGAGGCGGCGAGTCCTGCTTCTCTGCCGCCGCCGATCAAAAACGCGAAGTAGTTGCCTCCGACGATGGATATGCCGGGAAGGCCGAGCGAAAACGTTCCGATCAAAAGCGCCTGTACGGCGACACCGGCATTCCGGCCGAACGCGGAGCGTACAATTCCGGCGACGCCTTCCGCATTCGGATGCGTGGCCCCCAAATACGCAAGGATGGCCAGTATCGGCACGATCATCAGTCCGTCTATGACCCACGCGTAGATCGCCGCATCCCCGGACTGCTGGTACGCAAGGCCGGTCAGAACAAGCAGGCCGGCGCCGATGCAGATGCCCAGAGCCAGGGCGACGGCGCCCTGAAGGGTAAGCGTCTTTGCGAGCTGGGTGGCTGGTTGCGTCATTGGAAAGCCCCTGTTTCCATCTGCTGCGGCGAATTTACGGCCGCCGGTGTCACTTCATCGCGATGATATAGACACAGCCATTTTCGCCTGCGACCGAGGAGTGCCTGGTTCCGCCGGGAAGCAGAAGCCTGTCGCCGGAATTGCAAGTGCCGGTCTTGCCATGCGACTTAAAGCTGATAGTGCCGTCGACGATCAGCAGGATCTCGTCGGTGTCGTGTTCATGCGTCGGATGTTCGAATCCGGCGGGATCGCGCCGCACCCTGACGCTGCCAACCGCTGGCAGTAGCTGCTGGACTGCCTGTTCCAGCGAAATCGCCTCGCCGCGAACGATCCGGGCTTCGCCAAGGTGTTCCATCATCGGTTTTCTCCTTCTGATCGAATTATCGGGGAGGATCGGCGGCCTCGATCGTCCTGCGTTTTCCCGAAGTGGAACGGACATCCGCCGGTGGCCGGGGTGCTGTCATCCGACAGCAAATACTGCTTCCACCGATAGATGAGCGCCTCGCCGTAATCGATCACATCGGGATGAAGCGAAGCGGTGCCATCCCATTTCTTCAGTCGAGAGCGGATCACGCGCCGCACCTTGGTTCCGGCAGCAGACTCGCTCTCGATCCCCTTGAAAATGCGCTTCGGCTGAAACAGCATGACAAAGCTGTTTCCATAGTTCCGGCTCCTGCGTTGAACATACGCCGGAGACGCCGCGAACATGAAAATGGGATCTCCGCCAAAACAGAATTCCCATAACGGATCGTCCTTGTCCGTCGGAATCTCGCGCGGCCAAGGCGCACTGTCATGCTCGTGCAGAAAGTTGAGGACCTGCCAAAATCGATTTTTGTAGTGCTCGAACGTCTTTGGCTCCGCCTCCGGTTCGAAAAATACCGTCAGATTGTGTCTGACATCCGGGTGAGAGCGGGATAGCCGCAGGAAGCAATTGAGCGTCTCCGGCAATCGTGTGAGATCGTTATTTTCCACGAAGGCGTACCTCAGCTCCCGATTCATTTCCGCCGCCATACCGAAGCTGCAGGGGAAATCGTCGTCCACAACGGTCCTGTGAAACGACCGGTATTCGTTCATCAGCCAGTCCGGCACCCGCGACGGGTCGGACAGTTCCGCTTGTTCGAATAGCCCGGAATTGCTCATTGAACCGCTCCGGTCGGGTGGGTGCCGGACTCCCCATAGAAGTCGCTGACGCCGGGCGCGACGTCGAGGGTCGCAACGGCTACATCGACGAGCACGGTTCTTCCTTCGGCGTTATGGCGATACGCGCTTCTGAGCGTATCGTCGATCGTGTCCGCAGCCGCGATCTCCAGTCGTACAATGGCGTCGTGGGACACGTGCGTTTCGGTGGAAAACCGGAACGGAGAATCGTCGGTCGCGCTGCCGCCCCATTGATATTCCAGCCAGCCGAACGCGCCGTTGTTCAGAATGATATAGGTGACCGGAAGGTTGTTGTCGGCAGCGGTCACCAGATCGGATCTGAAAATGTTGAATGCGCCGTCGCCGACGAATGCAACGACGGTCCTGTCCGGCGTTGCGGCTTTAGCGCCGATCGCCGCAGCCGCGCCGAAACCCAGACTGGTCTGTTCGCTCGGCGTGAGCGACAGTTGTCCGCGCCTGAACGAAAAATATGGATGGAAGTAGGACCACATGTCGAGCAGTCCGTTCTCCTGCACCAGGATGCCGCTGTCCGGCATTGTACGTTCAAGGCTTGCAAGAATATCGGCGACACGAACAGGCCCGGAAACCGCCTTGCCGCGGAAGAATTCATCGCGTTGCCGCAACGCCGTCCGTTTCGCGTCGCCGATGCGCCGCGCCCAATCGGAGCGAGCCATCTGCTCGCCTTTGCCCAGTCCATTCAGCCAATATCGACCCGCCGCAGCGCAATCGCCCCAGAGCCGAAGGCCCTGGTAGAGATGGGAGAAGTGATCAACGCGCAGATTGACTTGAACAACAGCCCGAGCTTGAGCGGGGGTGTTCATCAGCAGCGTAGCGGTTTCTTCCATGCGGCTTCCGAGCGCGACAATCAGGTCTGCCTGATCCCAAAGTTCGCGGAGGGCCGCCGCGGTGTAGAGGCCGGCTACGCCGCCATAAAGCGCGTGGCCCTCATCCACGGCGCCGCGTCCCGACGCGGTGACGAAGACCGCGGCTCCCAGACGCTCGGCCAGTTTCTCGATGGTGCGATCCCCGCCTGGATTGCCGGGTGCGCCGCCACCGGCCAGCAGCAACGGTTGGCTGGCGCGGGTCATCATCTCCAGCGCGGCATCCAACTCCGCCGGCGATGGCATCGTTCTCAATACTGACGGCCGGGCAAACCCCAGCGGCGGCGGCGATACCGCTTCGCGCAAATCCTCGGGGATCTCGATGTAAACCGGGCCGGGGCAATCATTGATGGCTAGAAAGACTGCCTTTTCGAGCGCCCAGGCCAGCCGCTGGATGCTTTCGACGCGGTACGCCCATTTAACGACCGGCTTGACCAGTGCGATTTGATCGGCCTCTTGAAATGCATGAATACCGACGTTGTCGCGCCCCGTTCCGACGCCGATCAGCAGAACCGGCGCAGCAAGAGAAGCGGCTTCGAGCAACCCGGTGATCGTATTGGTCAGGGCGGGGCCTTTTCCGGCCGCGCAAACGCCCAGCCGTTTGCCGATGACGCCATAACCCGCCGCCATGAACACCGCGTTGCGCTGGTCCTTGGTGATGATCATGCGCACGGCGTGATGACGCAGCGCTCGCAGCAACCCCAGATCGTCGCTGGGAATACCGAACACAACCTCGGTCCCGATATGTTTCAGGTAGCGAGCGATGAGATCCCAGGCGGGCTGCCGCATTTGCATGGCGTCATCCGTCACATCAGATCAGAAACGACTTGGGAGATCAGCAACGGCGCGATCTTCATTCGGCCCTGATACTGCGCATAGTTGGCCATCGGTCCGTATCCGCCGAACGGAGAATTTCCGTCCTCGATATCGAACAGGGTCGCATCGACAGAAACTGAATGATGGGTACGCAGGTAGTCCGCCAGCGATCTGTTGCCATACACGCTGGCGCCCATGGCCCGATCTTTGTAGAAGTCCTTGGCCAGCTCGCCGATCAGGGCGTCGTTCGTGTCGTAACGTATGACATTGAACACCGGACCGAAAAATTCCACGATCTCGGGTTTCTGTTTCAATGAGCCGTACAGCACCGTCGGCTCGATCTTCTTGCGCGAATAGTCCACTATACCGCCCGTGTAGATGAACTGGGCATTGGACATGAAGTACTTCGACAACGACTCCAGAGTCGATGGATAGTAGATCGGGCAGTAATCGGCCTCCGGATCCTTGCACGAGCCGAATACCAGATCTTTCAACCGGGCGCTGAGCAGACCGAGAAATCGTTCCGCCACCGATCGGTGTACAAAGACCGCATCCGGCCCCATGCAATCCTGACCGGAATTAAACATCCGAACCGCCACGAGATCGCGCACGGCTGAGTCGATGTCGGCGGACTCGCTGACGATGAAGGGGTTCACGCCCTGGCCGAAGAAAACGTAGAGTTGATCTTTGCGCAGCTGCAGCTTTATTTTTTCGGCGTTGGCATAGGTGCCGGTAAACACCACAATGTTCGCCGGCCGGACCGAATCTTCCATGAACGTGCGCTGACTTACGCAACGGATATGCAGCGGCAACCCGTGTACCGGACCCAGCATGGCATGCAGCCTTGCCGTTTGCTCGATCACATAGGATGAGGGCCTGAAATCGATTCGCCTTACGAACAGCGATGGGATGACCAAATACAGGACATAGGAATACAACACGATATTCGACGGCATGAAGACCGACATTTGCCCCACGGTCCTGGGCTGCCGCGCGTCTATTTCCAGTACGGCTCCCTCCAGCGCCTTGATCGATGCCGCAAGTTCGGCGTCGGCGGCAGAGTAAGACGCCACGTCGGTCAGTATTTCGAGCACGTCCTGCCTGCGGCCTCGAAGGAATTCGAGCAAACGCTCGACGGAGGCGGCGCGCGCCAAATGCGGCTCGTGATTGTTCCGGACGGCCGCAACGGAGATATTCATTCGCGATTTCTCCCCCCTTAACGCTTTTATTTTACAAACCTGCGCGCGCCCGGGCTTTACGCTACTCCAAGTCGTTGCGGTCGTTTATCTCCCGTTGACGTAGCGCACATAGCATGATGCTCTTCCATCTTGGAGGCCATAATTCCCTCCTTTCTGGACTCGCCGCATGCGCAATCACGTTATCGGGGTTTTGATTTTTCCGAAGTTCCAGCTGTTGGATGCGGCCGGGCCCGCCTCGGTCTTCGAAGTGTCTCGCCAGTTCTCCGGTCGTCAGGTCGCGATCAAGCCGCTGGCGCTGGTGGGAGGGCTCGTCCGTAGTTCCTGCGGTGTGGAAATGTATGCGCGCGATATCAAACGCGCCGGAGCACTGGATACCCTGATCGTGGTCGGGGGCGCCGGAACCGACGAGGCCTTGTGCTGTGATCCGATCATCGCTTTCGTAAAATCCGCGGCGCGCCGCGCCCGCCGGGTCGCCAGCGTCTGCTCCGGCGCCTACGTGCTTGCACAGGCTGGACTGCTGGATGGTCGCCGTGCGACGACTCACTGGTCGCGGTCGAACGATTTTCGCGCGGCCTATCCGCTGGTGCGGCTGCAGCCGGATCGCATTTTCGTCAAGGATGACAATGTCTGGACGTCTGCCGGCATTACTGCCGGCATCGATCTGGCGCTCGCGATGGTCGCGGAGGATTGCGGGGAGGCCGTCGCCAAGCAGACCGCGCGGCATCTCATCGTCTACCACAACCGCTCGGGCGGCCAGTCGCAATTCTCGACCTTGCTTGAGCTGAAATCACCGACCGGCCGCTTCGGGCCGATGCTGGCGTGGGTGCGAGAACATCTCGACGAGCGGCTTACCGTGGAGCGAATGGCCGACCATGTCCATATGAGTGCGCGGCACTTCACGCGAACCTTCAACGCCGAGACCGGAATGAGTCCGGCCAAAGCGGTCGAGAGGCTGCGTATCGAGGTTGCAAAGGCGCGGTTGGAGAGCAACAGCGACTCGATCGAGAGCGTCGCCCGCTCAACGGGCTTTGGCGATCCGGAGCGAATGCGCCGCGCTTTCATCCGCGCCTTTGGCCAACCACCGCAATCGTTGCGGCGCTCCACGCGAAATCGGTGATGGACAGGAACGGGACTCAGAGAGGCAAATAAAAAGGCGCCCCTGATCGGAGCGCCTTTCGCATCTCGTGCCGTGCCGTGCCGTGCCGCGCGCGGGCAAAGCCCGCGCGCAAAAAAACCTCACTGCGAATAATACATGTCGAATTCGACCGGATGCGGGGTCATCTCGAAGCGCTCGACTTCGGTCATCTTCAGTTCGATATAGCTGTCGATGAAATCGTCGTCGAACACGCCGCCGTTCTTGAGGAAGCCGCGGTCCTTGTCGAGATTTTCCAGTGCTTCGCGCAAAGACCCGCACACCGTCGGGATCGACTTCAACTCTTCCTTTGGCAGGTCGTAGAGGTCCTTGTCCATCGCGGGCCCCGGATCGAGCTTGTTCTTGATGCCGTCGAGGCCGGCCATCAGCATCGCGGCGAAGCCGAGATAGGGATTGGCCATCGGGTCGGGGAAGCGGACCTCGACGCGCTTGGCCTTCGGGCTCGCGGTGTAGGGAATGCGGCAGGAGGCCGAGCGGTTGCGCGCGGAGTAGGCGAGCAGCACCGGGGCTTCGTAGCCGGGGACGAGGCGCTTGTAGGAGTTGGTCGAGGGATTGGTGAAGGCGTTGATGGCTTTCGCGTGCTTGATGATGCCGGCGATGTAGGACAGGCAGGTTTCCGACAGGTCGGCATATTTGTTGCCGGCGAATACCGGCTTGCCGTCCTTCCAGATCGACTGGTGCACGTGCATGCCCGAGCCGTTGTCGCCGTAGACGGGCTTGGGCATGAAGGTCGCGGTCTTGCCGTAGATGTGGGCGACCTGGTGGATGCAGTATTTGTAGATCTGCATCTGGTCGGCCATCAGCGTCAGGGTGTCGAACTTCATGCCGAGCTCGTGCTGGGCGGACGCCACCTCGTGGTGATGCTTTTCGACCTTGACGCCCATCCGCGCCATGGCGCCGAGCATTTCCGAGCGCATGTCCTGCACCGAGTCCTGCGGCGGAACCGGGAAATAGCCGGCCTTGGTGCGGATGCGGTGGCCGAGGTTGCCGCCTTCATATTCGGTATCGGAGTTGATCGGCAGCTCCGAGGAGTCCAGCTTGAATCCGGTGTTATAGGGCGTGGTCTGGTAGCGGACGTCGTCGAACACGAAGAACTCGGCCTCGGGGCCGACGAACACGGTGTCGCCGACGCCCATGGACTTCACCATCGCCTCGGCCTTCTTGGCCATGCCGCGCGGGTCGCGGTTGTAGGGCTCGCCGGTGGTCGGCTCCAGCACGTCGCAGGTGATGACCATCGTGGTCTCGGCGAAGAACGGGTCGATGGTCGCGGTGACGGGATCGGGCATCAGGCACATGTCGGATTCGTTGATCGCCTTCCAGCCGGCGATCGAGGAGCCGTCGAACATGGTGCCCTCGGCGAACAGGTCTTCGTCGACCATCGAGATATCGAAGGTGACGTGCTGCCACTTGCCGCGCGGATCGGTGAAACGCAGGTCGACGTATTTCACGTCGTTGTCCTTGATGAATTTCAGGACGTCTTTGCCGGTCTTCATGAATACCCCTTATGGCTGCGGGTCGGTGTCAGGATTTTTTCAGGACAGTCGTCGTGGACGGGAGGTCGCAAGCGAGACGAGGCCGCTAAAAGCAGCCTCACGATAGCGTCTTGAAGGCGTGAAACGTCGGATAGCACCCGGCTCAGATAGCGTCCAGCCCGGATTCGCCGGTCCGGATGCGGATGGCTTCCTCGATATTGGAGACGAAGATTTTGCCGTCGCCGATGCGGCCGGTCTGGGCCGCGCGCCGGATCGCGTCGATGGCTTTCTCGACCAGGTCATCTGATATCACGATCTCGATTTTGACCTTGGGCAGGAAATCCACGATGTATTCGGCGCCGCGGTACAGTTCGGCATGCCCTTTCTGCCGGCCGAAGCCCTTAGCTTCGGTCACGGTGATGCCCTGCAGTCCGACCTCCTGAAGCGCTTCCTTCACCTCGTCGAGCTTGAACGGCTTGATGATGGCCTCGATCTTTTTCACTGAGCGCCTCCCCGGGCATTTCCCTATTTCAGACCGCACTGTGCGGCGCGCGATAGCCTGTCCTGGACCTCACACCGGGCTGCATGCGGCGCGCAAGCCCGATAAATCGCGTCGATGCGACGGAACCAGACGTCTTCCCCAAAAGCAGGGTCCATGCCAAGTTGGGAAGCAGCTGATTTCGAACGTTATCAGGTCATTAAACGTGCCCGGTGTGAACCATGAGGCAATATCAGATATAGCCGGGCCCGCATAATAGGCAAACAGGTCAATCTGTATGCAGTATTGGCCGCCGACGCACCGGACGCGGAGGAAATTGCCTTCGGATAAGGCGCTTTAATCCAGGAACAGGCATGGACGTCCTCACCACCGCCGAGATGGAGCACGCCGACCGCCTGACGGTGGCGGCGGGAACGCCGGGCTTCGCCTTGATGCTTCGCGCCGGCCAGGCCGTGGCGGAAGCCGCCATGGACCTGGTGGAGCAGGGGGCAATTCTCGTCGTCGCCGGGCGCGGCAACAATGGCGGCGACGGATTTGTGGCGGCAACCGAGCTGGTGGCGCGGGGCCGGTCCGTCTCCGTCATCCTGCTCTGCGATCGCGACACGTTGCAGGGCGATGCGGCGCTCGCCGCGCGCGGCTGGAAAGGTCCAGTGCTGCCATGCAGGACCGAGGCGATCGGCGCGCCGGCGCTCATCATCGACGCGCTGTTCGGCGCCGGCCTCAATCGCGCCGTCAAGGGCGATCCGCGCGACCTGATCGAGGCCATCAACGCCAGCGGCGCCCCGGTGCTCAGCGTCGACCTTCCGAGCGGCGTCAACGGCACGACCGGCGCGGTGATGGGCGTCGCGGTGCGCGCTACCGAGACGATCACCTTCTTCCGCCGCAAACCGGGACACCTGCTGCTGCCGGGACGGGTTCACTGCGGCCGGGTGCGCCTCGCCGATATCGGCATCGAGGCCGGCGTGCTCGATGAAATCCGTCCCGCCACGTTCGAGAATGTCCCGCAGCTCTGGCGTGGCGCGTTTCCGGTGCCGAGCGTCGACGGCCACAAATATGCCCGCGGCCATGCCATCGTGGTATCCGGCGAACTCGCCTCCACCGGCGCCGCCCGGCTTGCCGCGCGCGGCGCGCTGCGGGCGGGGGCAGGACTGGTCACGCTGGCGTCGCCGCGAAACGCGCTTGCGGTCAACGCCTCGGCGCTCACCGCGGTCATGGTCCGCGCGGTCGACACCACAACCGAGTTTGCAGACTGGCTGGCGGACAAACGCTTGAACGCATGCGCGATCGGCCCCGGCGCCGGGGTGGGCCGGCGGACCCGGGAATTTGTCCTGGCGGCGCTGACGGCCAAACGCGGTGTGGTGCTCGACGCCGATGCGCTCACGAGCTTTGCCGATGCGCCGGATCGGCTGTTCGAAGCGATCGGACCGGGCATCGGATCGCAGGTCGTCCTGACGCCGCACGAGGGTGAATTTCCGCGTCTGTTCAGCGACATGAGCAACAAGCATCCGCTTCGCTCCAAGCTGGAGCGGGTCAGGGCCGCGGCCGAACGCTCCGGCGCCGTCGTCCTGCTCAAAGGGCCCGACACCGCGGTGGCGTCGCCGGACGGCCGCGCCGCGATATCGGCCAATGCGCCGCCATGGCTCGCCACCGCCGGCGCCGGCGACGTCCTGACGGGAATGATCGCCGGATTGCTGGCGCAGGGCGTCCCGGCGTTCGAGGCAGCCTGCATGGGGACGTGGATGCACGGCGAGGCCGGCAGCGAGGCGGGGCCCGGCCTGATCGCAGAGGACCTGCCGGAGGTGCTGCCGGCCGTGCTCCGGCGTCTCTACGACGGGTTCGGCATCGCCTATTGAGTTGCCGCAAAATGGCCGCCAGTCCGCCGCAACGGAATCACAACCGATATTTCGCCACTGCGGTCTCGTCCCAGCACAGTCCGAGGCCGGGTCCGCGCGCCGTGACCGCGCCGTCCACGATCTCGATCGGTTCGGCCAGAATGGCGCGGCCGAGATCGAGAACTTCGAGCCAGTGCGCGGTCGGCGTCACGGCGAGCATGTGGGCGCTGGCTTCGGCGAACAGGTGGCTCGACATCGGAATTGAAGCAGCCTCGGCCTGGGCCGCGACCCGCATGAAGCCGGTAACGCCGCCGACTTTCATCAGGTCCGGCATGATGAAATCGCTCGCTCCGGCGCTTATCGCTTCGGCAAAACCGCGCGGAAACCACCAGTTCTCGCCCGATTGAATGGAGATCGGCGATGCCGAGCGAACCTGGGCGTGGCCCTGCAGGTTTTCCTGCGCAACGGGCTCCTCCACCCAATGCAGATCGTAAGGCGCAAGCCGGGCGATGCGGCGGATCGCCTCGGCGGGATCGAGCGACTGGTTGAAGTCGATCATCAGCGCGACGTCGGGACCGATGATGCCGCGCACGGCCTTGACGACGCGCGCGTCATTGGCGGCATCGCCGTCGCCGCCCTTGATCTTGATGCCGCGAAAACCCTGCTCGATCGAACGCTTCAGGTCTTTCTCGTCGGCCACCGGATCGACGACGCCGTAACTGTCATACGCCGGGATCGGCCGCGCCGACCCGCCCAGCAATTCGGCCACTGGCCGATTTGCGGCTTGTCCCAGCGCATCCCAGAACGCATGTCGAGACCTGAAACGGCCATGCCGACCAGCCCCTGCCATCCAAGCAACCGAAACTTGGCGTCCATCCGGGCCATCACATCGAACGGAGCTATGGCCTGCCCGGCGAGATCGCCGCCGATGCCCTCGACCAGATGCGCCAGCGGCGCAAGCATCATTTTGGTGTAAGCAAAGATATAAGAATGACCGGTGATCCCTTGATCTGTTTCAACGTCGATCAGCACCAGCGGCGCAGCTTCGATGACGCCGAAGGCGTTCTTGACCGGCCTTGCGATCGGCGCGACGACGGCCCTGGCTCTGACGCTGCGGATCGCCGGAATGGCTGCGCTCATGCTGGCTCCTCACTCGACACTATACCATCGCACGCGCCGCGGTGCCGCCCAGTTCGTCGCGACCGATTCGATCAGCCATCGGCCGGCAGTTTCGGCAGCGAAGGCGATGCGCTGGGTTTGTCCGGCGGCAATGACGAGCGTGTCCAGCCAAAACGGCTTCCAGCCGTCGTCGAGCCGGTCCAGCAGGCGGAAATGGTGGCCGTGCAGATGGAAGACGGTCGGGCTGTCGGCGCCACTGGTTAACGCCAGCACGACAGTGCGGCCGGGTTTCGCACGAAAGGCCGGCGTGCTCGCGACGGAAAAATTGACCGGCATGCGCCAGTCGGCGGGCGATCCAGTGCCGCCCAGGATCAGGTCGACGCGCAGTGCGTTCCTGAGGTCGAGCTGCGCCGGAAGTCCGTTGGATGGCAACGGCGCCGCGGGCGGCAATGGCCCGGTCCGGAGCGGCGCGGCCGCGGAATACACCAGCCGGCCGATCGGGCGGGTTTCAGTGCCGTCGTGCAGCAGGATGGACGAGGTCGAGCCGGGCGGCAGGATCGTATCGACGAAGGCGTCGATCCGCGTTCCCGGCGCCAGCACCAGTTGTCCGTTGCGCGCGAGGAACGGTTCGGACGGCTGGCTGTCGATGGCCATTACCTGAAGATTATGATCCTCTATTTTCAAAGCAATTATATCACGTTGACACGCATTGATGAAGCGAAGTCTCAGGCGCGCATTGGCGCTCGTCGCGATGTCCTGCGAGGCGTTTCCGTTGACCGTATAGAGTGGCGTGGCATCCGTTGCGTCGCTGCCTGGCGCAACAGCGCTGCCATCGGGCCGGAGCCGCCAATCCTCGATCAGGACGATCTCGTCCCGGTCGACCGCGACGGGCTCATTCTCCCGGACGACGAATGCACGCACCGGCGAAGGAAGGGCCAGGTTGTCGCCGAGCGAGCGGAGGTCGCATAGGAAGGTTCCGGCATGGCGGAGCGGCATCGGGAACGTGTCGCTGCTGCCGGGCGCAAGAGGGGGCCGCGCTGCAAGCGGTTCGGCTGCCGCCACGCCGTCGATGCCGCGCCAGCTAAGTACCACGGGCACCGGCAGTTCATTTCCCAACGTCACGTCGAGCTGATCTCCGCGCCTGAAGCGCATGCCGGTCTCCGGCCCCTGAAGCAGCCATACCGGCGTATCCGGCCGCCCTGGATGCAAGACGGCCGCGCCTGGCCTCGCCCGCAGCATCACAGCCGTTCGCTGCTGGGCGACGGCTCGCGGTAGCATCGCGGGGACCAGAATGGAGGTGCCGAGCCCGGCCAGGAGGCCGCGACGGTCGAGCTTGAAATCCCGATCTGTCATGGCTGATGCGGACCATTTTGCGCTGGAAATGTCCAGCTATCGGTTGCTGGGTCCCGGAACGACCGATAGCCATTTTTTTGCTGCGAACCGGTGGGCACATGTTATACAGCCGCCGCCCGCGGCATCGCGGCCGGACATGGTGTTGCTTGCGGGCGTGGCGGAACTGGTAGACGCGCTGGATTTAGGTTCCAGTGACGAAAGTTGTGGGGGTTCGAGTCCCTCCGCCCGCACCAGGCGCTGACGGCGTTTGCGGATGACGAATTTCCGGAAGGACATGTTTCCGAACGGGCAAGCTGCCCAAAGGAAAGGGTCCGCCGAGCCACCGATGCAGGCCTTAACGCCTTGCGTCGAACAGATTGACACCGACCCCGGCCGTCGAGCCGGACCAAGCCTGGGAAGAAGACCAACGCCATGCAAGTCACTGAAACCCTCGCCGAGGGATTGAAACACGAATTCCAGATCAGCGTTCCGGCCTCGGACCTCGACGCCAAGGCCGACGCCCGCCTGGTCGATCTCAAGGACAAAGTCCGCCTCAACGGCTTCCGTCCGGGCAAGGTTCCGGTCAGCCATCTCAAGAAAGTCTATGGCCGCTCGGTGATGGCTGAAACCGTGGAGCAGACGATCCGCGACACCAATACGAAGCTATTCACCGAACGCGGCTTCCGCCTTGCGACCGAGCCGAAGGTCACCATGCCCACGGAAGAAAAGGCGGTCGAGGATATCCTCACCGGCAAATCCGACCTTACCTACACTGTTTCCATCGAAGTCGTGCCGGTGATCCAACTCGCCGACTTCAAGGGTTTTAACGTCGAAAAGCCGGTCGCCGACGTCACCGATGCCGATGTCGATCAGGCCATCAAACGCATCGCCGACCAGAACCGCGGCTACGCCGCGAGGGACAGCGGGGCGAAGGCCGAAAACGGCGACAGGGTCACGGTTTCCTTCAAGGGCTCCATGGGCGGCACGCCGTTCGATGGCGGCACCGGCGAAGATATTCAGGTCGTGATCGGCTCCAACACCTTCATCCCGGGCTTTGAGGAGCAACTGCTCGGCATGGCGGCCGGTGAAACGCGCACGCTGAATGTTACATTTCCGAAGAACTATACCAACCTCGAACTTGCCGGAAAGCCGGCGGAGTTCGAAACCACCGCTACCCTGGTCGAAGCGCCGCAGGACACCGCGATCGACGACGCGTTCGCCAAAACCCTCGGTCTGGAGTCGCTCGACAAGCTGAAAGAAGCCGCGCGCGGGCGGCTGACTGCGGAGTTCGCCGGTGCCACCCGGCAGCGCGTCAAGCGCATGCTGCTGGATCGTCTCGACGAGGCCCATCGCTTCGAAGCGCCGCCATCGCTGGTCGATGAGGAGTTCAACCTGATGTGGAATTCGATTCGGGCCGAGATGGAATCCGGCGGCAAGACCTTTGCCGACGAGGAAACCACGGAAGAAGCCGCCAGGGAAGAGTACCGCAAAATCGCCGACCGCCGCGTCCGGCTGGGCCTTGTGCTCTCCGAAATCGGCGAAAAGAACAAGATCACGGTCACGGACGACGAAGTCAGCCGGGCGGTGATCGAACGTGCGCGGTCGATGCCGGGCCGCGAAAAGGAGGTCTGGGAGTACTATCAAAAGAACGCAAATGCGTTGGCCCAGCTTCGCGCCCCGATCTACGAGGACAAGGTCGTCGATTTCATCCTCGAACTCGCCACCGTGACCGAAAAGAAGGTGACGCGGGAAGATCTCTACAGGGATGATGACGCGGAGAAATCTGCCGCCTGAGCGCGTCATGGACGTCGAGGGGAAGGACTGAAAGCGGGCCGGCGCCGCTATGCGCCGCTATGCCAGCTTCGGCGAATCGGCTTCAACGGGGCCAATCCGGCACGAGACCGTCGTGGCCTTGTTAGCGCTCGATTGGCCCATATCTGTACGCTCTGTTAAGTCTGCATCACACGACATTCGTCCGCACCGGGCAATTCGACTCCGTTCCAGCGTGCCGGTGGATGTTCGCCTCCAACCCTAGGGTGACTAATGCGCGATCCGGTGGAAACCTACATGAACCTCGTGCCGATGGTGGTTGAGCAGACCAACCGCGGCGAAAGGGCCTACGACATTTTTTCGCGCTTGCTGAAAGAGCGCATCATCTTCGTCACCGGTACGGTCGAAGATGGCATGGCGACCCTGACGGTGGCGCAGCTGCTGTTTCTCGAAGCCGAGAATCCGAAGAAGGAAATCTCGATGTACATCAACTCGCCGGGCGGCGTGGTGACGTCGGGGCTGGCAATCTACGACACCATGCAGTTTATCCGGCCGCCGGTTTCCACGCTGTGCACGGGTCAGGCCGCATCGATGGGGTCGCTGCTGCTCGCCGCGGGCCACAAGGATATGCGGTTTTCGCTGCCGAATTCGCGCATCATGGTGCACCAGCCCTCCGGCGGCTTTCAAGGCCAGGCCACCGATATCATGCTCCATGCGCAGGAAATCCTGAACCTGAAGAAACGGCTGAACGAAATTTACGTGAAACACACCGGCCAGACCTATAAGGCGATCGAGGATGCGCTGGAACGCGACAAGTTCCTCACGGCGGAAATGGCCCGCGACTTCGGCATCGTCGACAAGGTCATCGACAAGCGTTCCGAAGAGCCGACCGCCAAAACACCGTAACCGGCGGTAAGTCGGTCACGACAGCCGCGGAACCCGGATTTTGCAGCAATGGCGACGTCGCAGGGACGGTTATGCCCGCCGAACCCCGCGAAAGTTCCGCTTTCGTGCTCTTGAAGCGGCGTGGCAATCGCGCAACGCTGGGCTGATTTCGCTATCTGGCTCGCACATCGGCGGCAAATCACGCTATTGTCACGATATCGGGCCTTCCGACGATTAGCGAATTCTTGATAGTCGGCTGGCACCATGGTTCGCTAAGTCCGGCTGGGTACTATATCGGGAGATTCGAGTTAGCCGCGATTCGGGCGGCACATAGAGAACGGGGTCTTTTCTGGTACGGATTTTGCTCTATCTACACGTATTACCGGCAAGTTCCGGAATGGGGCGATCGAGCGTACGAGATCGAACTGCGGACGGAGACGAGAATGAGTAAGGTTGGCACGAGCGACTCGAAGAACACGCTGTATTGCTCGTTCTGCGGCAAGAGCCAGCATGAAGTCCGCAAGCTGATTGCGGGACCAACCGTATTCATCTGCGATGAGTGCGTCGAACTGTGCATGGACATCATTCGCGAGGAGAACAAGTCCTCACTCGTGAAGTCGCGCGACGGGATTCCGACACCGAAGGAAATCTGCAAGGTGCTGGACGATTATGTGATCGGACAGAGCCACGCCAAGAAAGTGCTCTCGGTCGCGGTCCACAATCACTACAAGCGTCTCAATCACCAGACCAAGCATAACGACGTCGAGCTCGCGAAGTCGAACATCCTGCTGATCGGGCCGACCGGATCGGGCAAGACGCTGCTGGCGCAGACGCTGGCGCGTATTCTCGACGTGCCGTTCACCATGGCGGATGCGACGACGCTGACCGAAGCAGGCTACGTCGGCGAGGACGTCGAAAACATCATCCTGAAGCTGCTGCAGTCCGCCGACTACAATGTCGAGCGTGCCCAGCGCGGTATCGTCTACATCGACGAAATCGACAAGATTTCGCGCAAGTCCGACAATCCCTCGATCACGCGGGACGTGTCGGGCGAGGGCGTGCAGCAGGCGCTGTTGAAGATCATGGAAGGAACGGTCGCGAGCGTGCCGCCGCAGGGCGGTCGCAAGCATCCGCAGCAGGAGTTCCTGCAGGTCGACACCACCAACATCCTCTTCATCTGCGGCGGCGCGTTCTCCGGCCTGGAGAAGATCATCTCCGCACGCGGCCGTTCCACCTCGATCGGCTTTGCCGCGCAGGTGCTGGCGCCTGAAGATCGCCGCACCGGCGAAATCTTCCGCCATGTCGAGCCCGAAGATCTGCTGAAGTACGGCCTGATTCCGGAATTCGTCGGACGCCTTCCGGTGGTGGCCACGCTCGAGGATCTCGATGAAGCTTCGCTGAAGAAGATCCTGACCGATCCGAAGAATGCGCTGGTGAAGCAGTATCAGCGGCTGTTCGAGATGGAGAACATCGAACTGACGTTCGCCGACGAGGCGCTCGGGGCGGTCGCGCGCAGGGCTATCGAGCGCAAGACCGGCGCGCGAGGCCTGCGTTCCATCCTCGAAAGCATCCTGCTCGAAACGATGTTCGACCTTCCGGGCCTGGAGGGCGTCGAAGAAGTCGTGATCTCGCGTGAAGTGGTGGAGGGGACCGCGCGCCCGCTCTATATTTACGCCGATCGTTCAGACCGTACCGCCGAGAGCAGCGCCAGCGCCTAGAGCTTGATGATTGGGCCTGAAAGCAGACTCGACTACCTCTCCCTGGGAGGCGTGCAGGATCGCGTTGTATCGGATTCATGGGCTTTTTTGGTGACTTGACACCCCCATGCCCGATAGCCACCTAATGCTGTCGGCGATGAATTCCTATCAAGATTCGCCGGCAAACGATCCGGATGAGTGGAGCCCGACACGGCCGAACGAGCCGGATACTCTCGGCACCTTGTGGCGGTTGCGCGGAATTGCGGGCTGCGTGCAAGGGGGCACAACAAAAGGACCAGGCCATGACTACCCCCAAATCGCGGCCATCTATCGTTCCCGGCGAAAGCCACTCGTATCCGGTACTGCCGCTTCGCGACATTGTCGTGTTTCCGCACATGATCGTGCCGCTGTTCGTAGGCCGCGAGAAATCGATCCGCGCCCTCGAAGAGGTCATGAAGAACGACGCGCTGATCATGCTCGCCACGCAGAAGAACGCGTCGGACGACGATCCGAGCCCGGAGTCGATCTATGAAATCGGCACGCTGGCCAGCGTGCTGCAACTGCTGAAATTGCCCGACGGCACCGTCAAGGTGCTGGTGGAAGGCCTTGAGCGTGCGAAAGTCGAAAAATATTCCCCCCGCACCGACTATTACGAGGCCACAGCGGTGGCGCTCGCCGACACCGACGCGACCTCGGTCGAAGCGGAAGCGCTCGCGCGCTCCGTCGTGTCGGATTTCGAAAGCTATGTGAAGCTGAACAAGAAGATCTCGGCCGAAGTGGTCGGAGTGGTTCAAGCCAAGACCGACTTCGCCGAACTCAGCGACGCCGTCGCCGCGCATCTTGCAGTCAAGATCGCCGATCGGCAGGCGATCCTGGAAACGCTGTCCGTCACTGCGCGCCTGGAGAAGGTGCTCGGCCTGATGGAGAGCGAGATCTCTGTGCTGCAGGTTGAAAAGCGGATCCGCTCGCGCGTCAAGCGCCAGATGGAGAAGACCCAGCGCGAATATTATCTCAACGAGCAGATGAAGGCGATCCAGAAGGAGCTCGGCGACGACGAAGGCCGCGACGAGCTCGCGGATCTGGAAGAGAAGATTGCTAAGACCAGGCTGTCCAAGGAAGCCCGGGAGAAGGCGCAGCACGAACTGAAGAAGCTGCGCCAGATGTCGCCGATGTCCGCGGAAGCCACCGTCGTGCGCAACTATCTCGACTGGTTGCTGTCGATTCCGTGGAACAAGAAGTCCAAGGTCAAGAAGGATCTGGTCGCAGCGCAAACGACGCTGGACGACGATCACTACGGGCTGGAGAAGGTCAAGGACCGCATCGTCGAATATCTCGCCGTGCAGTCGCGCGCCAACAAGCTGACCGGCCCGATCCTGTGTCTGGTCGGTCCTCCCGGCGTCGGCAAGACCTCGCTTGGCAAGTCGATCGCAAAGGCGACCGGCCGGGAGTTCGTACGGGTGTCGCTGGGCGGCGTGCGCGACGAGGCCGAGATCCGCGGCCACCGGCGCACCTATATCGGTTCGATGCCCGGCAAAATCATCCAGTCGATGCGGAAGGCGAAAACCTCCAACCCGCTGTTCCTCCTGGACGAGATCGACAAGATGGGCGCCGATTTCCGTGGCGATCCGTCGTCGGCTTTGCTCGAGGTTCTGGATCCCGAGCAGAACTCGACGTTCAACGATCACTATCTGGAAGTCGACTACGATCTTTCCAACGTGATGTTCATCACGACCGCGAATACGTTGAATATTCCGGGCCCGCTGATGGACCGCATGGAGATCATCCGGATCGCCGGCTATACTGAGAACGAGAAGGTCGAGATCGCCCGCAAGCATCTCATCCCGAACGCGATCGCCAAGCACGGTCTCGATTCCAAGGAATGGTCGATCGACGACGACGCTTTGTTGCTGATGATCCGGCGTTACACCCGCGAAGCCGGCGTGCGTAACCTCGAACGTGAGCTTTCGACACTCGCGCGCAAGGCGGTGAAGGAGCTGATGATTTCCAAGAAGAAATCGGTCAAGGTGACGGCGCAGTCGCTGGAAGAGTTCCTCGGCGTCCCGAAGTACCGCTATGGCGAGATCGAGACCGACGATCAGGTCGGGATCGTCACGGGGCTGGCGTGGACCGATGTCGGCGGCGAGTTGCTCACGATCGAAGGCGTCATGATGCCCGGCAAGGGCAAGATGACGGTCACCGGTAATCTGCGCGACGTGATGAAGGAGTCGATTTCGGCGGCGGCGTCCTACGTGCGCTCGCGCGCGGTCGGCTTCGGCATCGAGCCGCCGCTGTTCGACAGGCGCGACATCCACGTCCACGTCCCGGAGGGTGCTACTCCGAAGGACGGACCGTCGGCGGGCGTCGCGATGGCGACCGCGATCGTCTCGATCATGACCGGTATCCCGGTTAGGCACGATGTTGCCATGACCGGCGAGATCACGCTGCGCGGACGGGTGCTGCCGATCGGCGGCTTGAAGGAGAAGCTGCTGGCTGCCGCGCGCGGCGGCATCAAGACGGTGCTGATCCCGGAGGACAACGCCAAGGATCTCACGGAGATTTCCGATGCGATCAAGGGCGGCATGACCATCATTCCGGTCGCACGTCTCGACGACGTGGTCTCAAAGGCCCTGGTACGGCCGCCGGTGCCGATCGTCTGGGAAGAGGACACCAAGGTGCCGGTGAAGCCCGACGCCGCCGACGAGGCGGCGGGCGGCCTGACGGCGCATTGAACGGTCAGAGATCAATCACAACGGCGGCGCCCTTCGGGCGCCGCTTTTTTATGGACCCGCTACATCTCCATGTGCGGCTTGCACGATGGGTCACAGCGGCGCTAAACAGAAGGCTGAGGGCGGTTAGCTCAGCTGGTTAGAGCATCTCGTTTACACCGAGAGGGTCGGCGGTTCGAATCCGTCACCGCCTACCAGCCTTCGCTTCTCACGAGCTTCGGCTTGGCTAGCCGCCTTACGCACGCTCTTCACAGACCATCGCGAGATGCACAATCGCCCGCACCGCGGCCTCCATGTCCTGCACACTCACCCATTCGGTGCGCGAGTGGAATGCGTGTTCGCCGGCGAAGATGTTGGGGCAGGGCAGGCCCATGAAGGACAACCGCGAGCCGTCGGTGCCGCCGCGGATGCTGGTTTTGACGGGCGTGAGCCCGGCGCGGCGGATGGCTTCCATGGCATGGTCGATGATCTCGGGGTGACGATCGATCACCTGCTTCATGTTGCGGTACTGCTGCTTGACGTCCATCCGGTAGGATGAACGCGGAAAGCACTTCATCACGTCCTTGACGATGTTTTCCAGCAGGGCTTCCTTCTCCTGCAAGCCCTCGTCGGTGAAATCGCGCACGATCAGGCTCAGCGTTGCTTTCTCCAGCGTGCCGGACAGGGCGATCGGGTGCAAAAAGCCCTGCTTGCCTTCCGTGGTTTCCGGCGAACAGGTGTGTTTCGGAAGGCGCTCGACGATGGCCGCTGCGATCTTGATGGCGTGCTCCATCCTGCCCTTGGCAAAGCCGGGATGGGTGCTGACGCCTTCAATCACGATCGTGACGCCGTCCGCGGAGAAGGTCTCGTCCTCGATATTTCCGGCGGTTTCCCCGTCGATCGTATAGGCGAAATCGGCGCCGAGCTTTTTCAGGTCAACCCGGTCGACGCCCCTGCCGATCTCTTCATCGGGGGTGAACAGGATCTTGATGGCGCCGTGCTTCAGCTGCGGATTGTGAAGCAGAAACTGCGCCGCATCCATGATTTCGGCGACCCCGGCCTTGTTGTCGGCGCCGAGCAGGGTGGTGCCATCGGTGGTCACGATATTGTTGCCGATCTGACTTTTCAGTGCGGGATTGTCGGCGACGCGGATCACCTGCGTGGGGTCGGCCGGCAGCACGATGTCGCCGCCGCGGTAATTCTGCACGATTTGCGGCCGCACGTCCCTGCCGGTGCAATCCGGCGAGGTGTCCATGTGCGCGCAGAAGCAGATGACGGGGACGCGCTTGCCGGTATTGGGGGGAATCGTCGCATAGACGTAGCCATGGGCGTCGAGATGCGCGTCGCCGATCCCCATCTCGCGCAACTCCTTGACGAGCAGGGCGCCGAGGTCTTTCTGTTTTTCGGTGGAGGGGCAGGTGGGCGAGGCGGGATCCGACTGGGTGTCGATGACCGCGTAGCGCAGGAAACGCTCGGTGACGGTGTGGGTGAACGTCAGAGCTGAGGCCACAGTCAAATCACCGCATAAAAACGTACGTCACTCCGGAGCTACCTAAGCGGTACCCCGGAATGACGCAATGTCGCGATCGGAAATTTGTCTATCAGACGGCTTCTTTCAGCTCCTTGGCGGCGCGGAACGCGACCTTCTTGCTGGCCTTGATGTGAATCGCTTCTCCGGTGGCGGGATTGCGGCCCATGCGGGCGGCGCGCTTGCGCACCTGGAGAATGCCGAGGCCGACGATGCGGATGCGCTCGCCCTTCTTCAGGTGCTTGGTGATCCGGCCGACCAGGTCGTTCAGAATGGCTTCCGAGCTCTTCTTCGACAACTCATGCTCTTCCGACAGTGCTGCTGCGAGATGCTTGAGCGTGACGGTGGTCGGGGTCGCTGCTTTCTTCGCCATAATTGGCCCTCCTCGTTGTTGATGGCTTAGGAACCTAAGACATAGCAGGCCTTAAACGATTCGGGGGGGCGCTGCCTATGCTGTTTCACCGGTAAACAGGGGATTATTTGCATCGACGGTGCAAAAACGCCCGTGGGCTAAGGGGATTTGCAACAACCTTGACTTGGAAAGGTCCCGCCTTTAAGTCCTGACCCCTGTGCGGATAGATCGGCATCCGCGGGAGTAGCTCAGTTGGTTAGAGCGCCGCCCTGTCACGGCGGAGGCCGCGGGTTCGAGTCCCGTCTCTCGCGCCAGTCTTTCAAGCACCTGGTGCCTGGTGTCGGCGCGCTTTCCTGCTCTGGATATTTCGACCTCCGCTGTGCGCAACTACAGCTTGCCGTTAGCCTGCGCGTCAATCTTAACATCCTGCATCGCGCGGCCGGGCTGCCTTCGCCGGGCTGCTCCGCCTTTGCCGGGCTCCTTCCGCGCCACGGCCTGTATAAATCAGGACCGAGCAAGCTCGACCGGCAACCGATGCACCCGACCGCCCTGTTCCACCCTCCGGGGCTGAAACAACCCCTCAAAATAGCTTGTCTTGCGCCTCTTGTTGCGCTGCGCTAAGCCTCAGAACAATTCCAATCTAGCGAATCTGCGGACGCGAAAAGTCGCTGAAAAGGCATCGCCGATGAACGGCATCTTGCAAAATTACCTTCCACTCGTGGTGTTTATCGGCATCGCAGCCGTTATTGGCGCGGTCTTGCTGATTGCGCCCTTCATCGTCGCGTTCCGGCAGCCCGATCCGGAAAAGCTGTCGGCCTATGAATGCGGGTTCAACGCTTTTGACGATGCCCGCATGAAGTTCGATGTGCGGTTCTATCTGGTGGCGATCCTGTTCATCATTTTCGACCTCGAGGTGGCGTTCCTGTTTCCGTGGGCAGTGGCGTTCGGGAAGCTGGGAGCGACCGGCTTCTGGTCGATGATCGTATTCCTCGGCGTTCTCACCGTCGGCTTCGCCTATGAATGGAAGAAGGGTGCGCTCGAATGGGATTGAGTCCGGTTTCCAGCTCAGGTCAACCAACGCCCTCGCGGCATCCGGTAGGCGCGCAGCCGCTCGTGGCCCCGGCCGCGACCGGTATTCTCGATCCGTCCACCGGCCGGCCGGTCGGCGAGCGCGACTCCTATTTCCTCGAGGTCAACCACGAACTTTCGGACAAGGGTTTTTTCGTCACCGCCACCGATGACCTGATCACCTGGGCGCGCACCGGCTCGCTGATGTGGATGACCTTCGGGCTTGCCTGCTGCGCGGTTGAGATGATGCAGATGTCGATGCCGCGTTACGATGCCGAGCGCTTCGGCTTTGCCCCGCGCGCCTCGCCACGGCAGTCCGACGTGATGATCGTGGCGGGCACGCTGACCAACAAGATGGCGCCGGCGCTGCGCAAGGTCTACGACCAGATGCCGGAGCCGCGCTACGTCATTTCGATGGGTTCATGTGCCAATGGCGGCGGCTACTATCATTACTCCTATTCGGTGGTGCGCGGCTGCGACCGCATCGTGCCGGTCGACATCTATGTGCCGGGCTGCCCGCCGACCGCGGAAGCGCTGCTGTACGGCGTGATGCTGCTGCAGAAGAAGATCCGCCGCACCGGCACGATCGAACGCTGAGACTGGAGGATCGTATGGTTGAACCGGCGGACATGATCCTTCCTGTGTTGCAGGAGATGCGCGCGGAAACAAAAGATCGTTTCTTGGCGGTCGACGGCCGATTTGACAGGATTGAAACTAGACTCCAGAAAATGGACGAGGCTGTTCTCACATTTCGTCATGCGCTTACGGGCGATAGTTTACCGGGCAAACTCGTGACGGGTGCGTTTGAGGCCCGGATCGAACGGCATGAAAAGAAGATGCGCGAGTTCGAGGGGCGGTCATGACTGATCTTGCCGGGCTCGGGGCGTCCATAGAGGCCGGGCTGCCGGGCGCCGTAACCGGTCATTCCGTCGCGTTCGATCAGCTCACCGTAACGGTCGAGGCGTCGAAGATCGTCAACGTCGTGCGCTTCCTGCGCGACGACCCCGGCTGCCGCTTTGTCAGCTTCATCGACGTCACCGCGGTGGATTATCCCGGCCGCGAAAAGCGCTTCGACATCGTCTATCTGTTGCTGTCGCCGACGCTGAACCAGCGCATCCGGCTGCGCGCCGAAGCGTCCGAGACCACGCAGGTGCCGTCGATCATCGAGATATTTCCCGGCGCCGACTGGTTCGAGCGCGAGTGCTACGACCTCTACGGCGTGATCTTCACTGGCCATCCCGACATGCGCAGAATCCTTACGGACTACGGCTTTGACGGCCATCCCTTGCGCAAGGATTTTCCGCTGACCGGCTTTGTCGAGGTCCGCTATGACGACCAGGAGAAGCGCGTCGTCAACGAGCCGGTGAGGCTCAACCAGGAATACCGCAAATTCGATTTCCTCTCTCCCTGGGAAGGCGCGGATTACCGGATTCTGCCGGGCGATGAGAAGAGAAGCGGCGGATAGCGAATGGCGAGTGGCGAACACAACCTGCGCAACTTCACCATCAATTTCGGTCCACAGCATCCGGCCGCGCACGGCGTGCTGAGACTGGTACTGGAGCTGGACGGCGAAGTCGTCGCCCGGGTCGATCCGCATATCGGCCTGTTGCATCGCGGCACCGAGAAGCTGATCGAGCACAAAACCTATCTGCAGGCGATCCCGTATTTCGACCGGCTCGATTATGTCGCGCCGCTCACCCAGGAACACGCATTCTGTCTCGCCATCGAAAAGCTTCTGGGCATCGCCGTGCCCCGCCGCGGCCAACTGATCCGCGTGCTGTATCACGAGATCAGCCGCATCCTGTCGCATCTGCTCAACGTCACCACGCAGGCCATGGACGTCGGCGCGCTGACGCCGCCGCTGTGGGGATTCGAGGAGCGCGAAAAGCTGATGGTGTTTTATGAGCGCGCCTCGGGCAGCCGCATGCACGCCAATTATTACCGCCCGGGCGGCGTGCATCAGGACCTGCCGCCAAAACTGATCGACGACATCTACGCCTGGTGCGATCCGTTTCTGCAAGTGGTGGACGATCTCGAAACCCTGCTGACCGGAAATCGCATCTTCAAGCAGCGCAACGTCGATATCGGCGTGGTTACCCTTGCGCAAGCCTGGGAATGGGGCTTTTCCGGCGTGATGGTGCGCGGCTCCGGGGCGGCATGGGATTTACGCAAGGCGCAGCCCTACGACTGCTATGCCGAGATGGATTTTGACATTCCGGTCGGCAAGAACGGCGACTGCTACGACCGCTACTGCATCCGCATGGAAGAGATGCGCCAGTCGGTGCGCATCATGAAGCAGTGCATCGAAAAACTGCGGGCGCCGGACGAGCAGGGGCCGGTCGTGGTCGAAGACAACAAGATCGTTCCGCCGCGCCGCGGCGAGATGAAACGCTCGATGGAAGCGCTGATCCACCACTTCAAGCTCTACACCGAGGGTTTTCACGTGCCCGCCGGTGAGGTCTATGTCGCGGTCGAGGCGCCGAAGGGCGAGTTTGGCGTCTTTCTGGTCGCCGACGGCAGCAACAAGCCGTACAAATGCAAAATCCGCTCGCCCGGCTTTGCGCATCTGCAGGCGATGGATTTCATCTGCAAGGGGCACCTCTTGGCCGACGTCTCCGCGATTCTCGGCTCGCTCGACATCGTGTTCGGAGAGGTCGACCGGTGAAATTGAAACGCCTCGCGGCCGGAGGAGCAATCGCGCTGTTGAGCGGAACGGCAGCGGCCGGGCCCAATCCGGACCAGTGCAGCGAAGTTGAATTCGATCCCGGACCGTGCGCTGAAAAATTAAAGGCGAACGGATGGAGCCATGAATTCACGCTTCCGGCCAGAACCGCCGATGCCGGCATGAACTACGACGTCTGGCGTAACAAGCGCGATGCGATGTTGTGTTTGACATATTGGGGCCGAGGAAAACACACGACGATGACCTGCAATCGATTGGACGCGATCATGCCCGAGGTGGATCGGTGATTTCCACGCAGCCGCCGATCCAGTTTGACCGCGCCTCCGGCGTGCTCGTGGGCGCCAACCCGTGGGAACGCGTCGCCGCGCTGGCGCTGGCGGCGGGTTCGAAAGTGGCGTCGAAGTTTTCGCATCGCGGCTACAATGGCTGCGCCAATCTGTTGCGCAAGACGCTGCCCGAGCGCGATATCGCCATCAAGCTCAATCCCGATGCCGTGTTCGAGTTTCCCTATGGCGACGGCTACTGGAGCAAGCTGCTCAATCGCTCCTTCTCCTACGAAGATGAGCTGGAACTGCTGTTTCGCGATTCCGCCGATGTCGATTACACGCTGCTCGATTGCGGCGCGAATTACGGCTACTGGTCGGTGCTGGTTTCCAGCGCGCCCTATGGTTCGCACCGGGCGATCGCGATCGAGCCGTCCTCGCAAAATTTCACCAAACTGGCCAACAACGCCAAAATCAACGGCGGCCGGTTCGAGGCGATGAAATGCGCCATCGGTACGGCGCGTGGTACCGCGCGGCTGTCGGGCACCAAGCACGAGGCCTTCAGCATTGCCGGCGACGCGAGCGCAGGCGGCGAGGAAGTGCCGGTGATCGCGCTCGACGACCTGCTTGACGACGGCAAGATTTCTGCGGACGGAAAATACCTGATCAAGCTCGACGTCGAGGGCGTCGAAATCGAGGCGATCAAGGGCGGCACACGGCTGCTGCAGGGCGACTCCGTTATCCTGTGCGAGGAACATGGCAACGATCCCCACCACTCGGTTTCGCGCTACATCCTCGAACAGACGCCGTTGAAACTCATCGTTTACGATCCGCGCAGCGGCCGGTTTGAAACCGTGACCGAGCTGTCGATTCTGGATCGGATCAAGGTGTCGAGCCATGTCGGTTACAACGTGCTCGGCACCGCCAGCGCATTCTGGGAAAGCCGGGTTCACAGCCTGAATGCCAGCGCCACGCGCCGCGCTTACTAGAGAGACCGAACGACAATGTCCGTCCGCCGCCTGGCACCAAAGCACCAACAGCCCGCGAACTTCATGTTCACCGCGGAAAACCTCGCTTGGACGAAGCAGCAGATCGCAAAATTTCCGCCGGGCCGGCAGGCGTCCGCGGTGATCCCGATTCTGTGGCGCGCGCAGGAACAGCACGACGGCTGGGTTTCGGAAGCGGCGATCCGCGCAGTCGCCGATCTGCTGGAAATGCCCTACATCCGGGCGCTGGAAATTGCGACTTTCTATACGATGTTCCAGCTCCAGCCGGTGGGCAGGAAGGCCCATATCCAGGTCTGCGGCACAACGCCATGCCGGTTGCGCGGCGCCGAACACCTGATCGAGGCGTGCCGGCAGCGAATTCATCACGACCCGTTCCATCTGTCCGAGGACGGGAACTTCAGCTGGGAAGAGGTCGAATGCCTCGGCGCCTGCGTCAATGCGCCGATGGTGCTGATCTGGAACGACACCTACGAAGACCTGACCGAAGAGAGTTTTGCCAAGGTGCTGGATGGTTTTGCCGCCGGCAAGCCGCCGAAACCGGGACCGCAGAACGGCCGGCAGTTCTCGGCGCCGGAGGGCGGGCCGACGACACTGACGAACGGCGGTAGCGAAGCAAAAAATACCGCGGGGGCGCCGAAAGGGCCGGTGCTGACCGACGCCGAATCCAAGAAGCCGGGGGCAGCGGCCAACGTGCACGAGCGGCCTGCGCCGAAACCGCCGGGCGACGACGCGACCCGCAAGGATCCGCCATGAGCGGTGGCGACACCAGGAGGAGCGGCGCAGCGATGCCTAAAAACTGGCGCTACATTCTGCTTCACGCGGCGGCGGCGGCGGCATTCATTTTCCTGCTGCAGCGCTATGGCCTGAGCGCGACGCTTGAATCCAGCCTGTTGTGGGCGATCGTGTTCGCGGGCTGCGCCGCCGGGCTCGCTTACTCGCAAACCAATCGCTGACCGGAAGGCTTCACGTCATGCTCGACGACAAGGACCGCATCTTCCGCAATCTCTACGGCCTCGAGGACTGGGGGCTGGAGGGCGCGCGCCGCCGCGGCGCCTGGGACGGCACCAAGGCGATCATCGACAAGGGCCGCGACTGGATCATCAACGAGATGAAGGCGTCGGGCCTGCGCGGCCGCGGCGGGGCGGGATTTCCGACCGGACTGAAATGGTCGTTCATGCCGAAGCAATCCACCGACGGCCGACCGAGCTATCTGGTGGTAAATGCCGACGAGTCCGAGCCCGGCACCTGCAAGGATCGCGAGATCATGCGGCACGATCCGCACCTGCTGGTCGAGGGCTGCCTGATTGCGAGCTTCGCGATGGGGGCGCACGCCTGCTATATCTATGTGCGCGGCGAATTCATCCGGGAGCGCGAGCATCTGCAAGCCGCGGTCGACCAGGCCTACGAGGCAAAGCTGGTCGGCAAGGACAATATCAACGGCTGGCCGTTCGACATTTACGTCACCCACGGCGCCGGCGCCTATATCTGCGGCGAAGAGACCGCGTTGCTGGAAAGCCTCGAAGGCAAGAAGGGAATGCCGCGGCTGAAGCCGCCGTTTCCGGCCAATGTCGGTCTCTACGGCTGTCCGACAACGGTCAACAATGTGGAATCGATCGCGGTGGCGCCCGATATCCTGCGGCGCGGAGCGGCGTGGTTCGCCGCCATCGGCCGGCCCAACAATGTCGGCACCAAACTGTTCTGCATCTCCGGTCATGTCGAGCGGCCCTGCAACGTCGAAGAAGCCATGGGCATTCCGTTCCGCGAACTGATCGAGCGCCATTGCGGCGGCATCCGCGGCGGCTGGGACAATCTCAAGGCCGTGATCCCCGGCGGCTCCTCGGTTCGCATGGTGCCGGCCGATCAGATCATCGACACGCCGATGGATTTCGACAGCCTCGGCAAGCTGCGCTCCGGCCTCGGCACCGCCGCCGTGATCGTGATGGACAAATCCACCGATTTGATCCGCGCCATCGCGCGCATTTCCTATTTCTACAAGCACGAGAGCTGCGGCCAGTGCACGCCGTGCCGCGAGGGAACCGGATGGATGTGGCGGGTGCTGACCCGTATGGCCGAAGGCCGCGCCCACAAGCGCGAGATCGACATGCTGATGGAAGTGACGAAGCAGGTCGAGGGCCACACCATCTGCGCGCTCGGCGACGCTGCGGCGTGGCCGATCCAGGGCTTGATCACGCATTTCCGTCACGAGATCGAAGCCCGCATCGATGAGTATTCGCGGAAAGCGGACGTGGACGATGCCGGCATTCTCGATCCCGCGCATATGGTCGCGGCGGAGTAAATCATGTCAGCGGTAGATATTGCTCAGATCGCCAATGGCTGGGCCGCCGTCGTAACGTCCTGCGTGGCGTTGATTGCCGGTGTCGTGGCCATCGCGCAACTGCGCGCCAACAGAAAGGTGCAGCGGGAGGCATCGGCGTATGAGATTTTTCGCGACTATATGAAACTCGCATTCGATCATCCGCAATATTCGAAATCCGATTTCCAGGCGATTTCCAGGGATTCGCGGAATCTCGAGCAATATAGCTGGTATGTCGGGTGCATGTTGTGGGCCGCCGACGAAGTGATCCAGTGCACGGCCCTGACAAAGGCTTGGACAAACACGCTGCTTGGACATATCGCCGTGCATCGGGAATTCCTGCTGAGCGATCAGTTCCGTGCGGAAGATTTCAAGCACCATAGTGACGCGCTTCAGCAGATGATCACCAAGGTGTGCCGCCAGCCCGACGCTGGAAAACGAAACCCCCCGGCTTCAGAACTGGCGGCGTAGCGCATGGGATTTCGATGACGATGTCGCAACCGCGCGTTTTCTGGTGGCAGAAATACGGAACCCTGGCGCAGATGGCGCAGGCCAGCGTAGCGCTGCTCGGCTTCATTGCGGTCCTGTTGCAGATCAACGAAATCCGGTCCAACAACCGCGCTGCTAGCGCGCGGCAGGCGTTTTTGGGATATACCGACCTGGCGTTCAAGAATCCGAAATTCGCGGCGCCGGACTACGACGCGATCAGGAATGGCGGTCGCGATCAGCAGACCCAATATGAAAGCTTTGTGTCGTATCTGCTCTACGCCTGCGAGGAAGCCTTCACCGCCTTTGCCGACAAGCGTGAATGGCAGGCGTCGTGCGATTACGATCTGAAGGTGCATCTGCCGTTCCTGTGCGACAAGCACAAGGCCGAGCCGGCGTACCTTGCGACCTATGGCGACGATACCCAGCAATGGGTCAAGGCATCCATGAAAACTGCCGGCATAATCCCTCCGGATTGCACGCCGGGAAAGACCTGAGAGAATGACCAGACTCATCATCGACGGCGAAGAGATCGAGGTGCCCGCGGAATACACGCTGCTGCAGGCCTGCGAGGCCGCGGGCGCGGAAATCCCGCGGTTCTGCTATCATGAGCGGCTGTCGATCGCCGGCAATTGCCGGATGTGCCTGGTCGAGATCAAGGGAGGCCCGAAGCCGGTCGCGAGCTGCGCCTGGGGCGTGCGCGACTGCCGTCCCGGTCCCAACGGCGAACCGCCGGAAATCTCGACGCGTTCGCCGATGGTGAAGAAGGCCCGCGAGGGCGTGATGGAATTTCTGCTGATCAACCATCCGCTGGATTGCCCGATTTGCGACCAGGGCGGCGAGTGCGATCTGCAGGACCAGGCGATGGGCTACGGCGTCGACACCAGCCGCTTCGCTGAGAACAAGCGCGCCGTCGAGGACAAATATCTCGGCGTTCTGGTGAAGACCTCGATGAACCGCTGCATCCAGTGCACGCGCTGCGTCCGCTTCGCGTCCGAAGTGTGCGGCGTGCCCGAAATGGGCGCGACCGGGCGCGGCGAGGACATGGAGATCACCACGTATCTGGAGTCGGCCCTGACCTCGGAATTGCAGGGCAACCTGGTCGATATCTGCCCGGTGGGCGCGCTGACCTCGAAACCTTATGCGTTCGCGGCGCGGCCGTGGGAACTCGGCAAGACCCAATCGATCGACGTCATGGATGCGGTCGGCTCGGCGATCCGCATCGATACCCGGGGCCGCGAGGTGATGCGCATCCTGCCGCGCGTCAATGAGGCCGTGAACGAGGAATGGATTTCCGACAAGACCCGCCACATCGTCGATGGCCTGCGCACGCAGCGGCTCGACCGGCCCTATATTCGCGACAATGGCCAGTTGCGCGCGGCGTCGTGGCCGGAAGCGTTTGCAGCCGTTGCGGCGAAGATTGCCCGCTCCGACGCCAGGCGGATCGGCGCGATTGCCGGCGATCTCGCCGCAGTCGAGGAGATGTTTGCGCTGAAGGATTTATTGGCCAAGCTCGGTTCGGCCAATCTGGCGGTCCAGGGCGGCGGTGGGTTCGACGTCACGGCCGGCCGCGCATCCTGGATTTTCAACCCGACCATTGCCGGCATCGAACAGGCCGACGCATTGCTGATCGTGGGATCGAACCCGCG
Source organism: uncultured Bradyrhizobium sp. (assembly GCF_964252615.1). NCBI lineage: Bacteria > Pseudomonadati > Pseudomonadota > Alphaproteobacteria > Hyphomicrobiales > Nitrobacteraceae > Bradyrhizobium > uncultured Bradyrhizobium sp. The sequence continues at coordinate 34,297 of NZ_CAXUNQ010000012.1, read as the reverse complement.
CCGGGAAGCCGCGGTTCTCAACGCACGCATCCGCAAGCGCTGGCGCACGGGGCAGCTCAGGATCGGCGTGATCGGCGACAAGGCCGATCTGACCTATACCTATGACCATATCGGCGGCGGCACCGACTCCCTCAACGACCTGGCGGCGGGAAACCATTCCTTTGCCGAGGTGCTGAAGGGCGCGACGCATCCGATCATGCTGATTGGCGCGGGCGCCGCGGCCCGGCACGACGGCGCGGCTCTGCTGGCGCTTGCGGCAAAGCTCGCGCTCGAATTCGGCGCGGTCAAGGATGGCTGGAACGGCTTTGGCGTGCTGCACGACGCGGCTTCCAGCGTCGGCGCGCTGGATATCGGATTTGCGCCCGCGCAGGGCGGCCTGAGCGCCTCGCAGATGACGGCGCCGGGCGCGCTCGACGTGCTGTTCTCGCTCGGCGCCGACGAAATCACGCCGCCCGACGGCGCCTTCGTGGTCTATATCGGCACCCACGGCGACCGCGGCGCGCATCGCGCCGACGTGATCCTGCCCGGCGCCGCCTATACCGAAAAATCCGGCATCTACGTCAACACCGAGGGCCGGGTGCAGATGGCCAATCGCGCCGCATTTCCGCCCGGCGACGCGCGCGAGGACTGGGCCATCATCCGCGCGCTGTCGGATGCTGTGGGCAGGAAGCTGCCGTATGACTCCTTGAGCGCGCTGCGGCAGGCGATGTTCAAGGCGGTGCCGCATCTGATGCGCATCGACCAGATCGAGCCCGGGCGCCCGGCGGACATCGAGGCGCTGGCGCGCAGGGGCGGCAGCGCCGAGAAGACGCCGTTCAGGTCCGCGGTCGAGGATTTCTACCTGACCAACCCGATCGCGCGGGCATCGGCGGTGATGGCGGAATGCTCCCGGCTCGCGTCGGGCCAGATGCTGACGGCAGCGGAGTGAGCGTGACCTGATGGCTGATTTGTTCGCAAGTTCGTTCTGGACCGGCTTTTTCTGGCCGCTGATCGTCATGATCGCGCAGAGCGTGCTGCTGCTCGTCGTGCTGCTGATCGCGATTGCCTATATCCTGCTGGCGGACCGCAAGATCTGGGCCGCGGTGCAGATCCGCCGCGGTCCCAACGTGGTCGGACCGTGGGGACTGCTGCAATCCTTCGCAGACCTGCTGAAGTTCGTGCTGAAGGAGCCGATCATTCCTTCCGGCGCCAACAAGGGCGTGTTCCTGCTGGCGCCGCTGGTCAGTTGCGTGCTGGCGCTGGCGGCGTGGGCGGTGATCCCGATGGATCTCGGCTGGGTGATCGCCGACATCAATGTCGGCGTGCTCTACATTTTCGCGATCTCGTCGCTGTCGATCTACGGCATCATCATGGCCGGCTGGTCGTCGAATTCAAAATACCCGTTCCTGGCTGCCCTTCGTTCCGCCGCGCAGATGGTGTCCTACGAAGTCTCCATCGGCTTTGTCATCATCACGGTGCTGCTCTGTGCCGGCTCGCTGAACCTTTCGGCCGTGGTCGAGGCGCAGAACACCCGATTCGGGTTGCTCGGGTGGTACTGGCTGCCGCTGTTCCCGATGTTCGTGATCTTCTACGTCTCGGCGCTGGCGGAGACCAACCGGCCGCCATTCGATCTGGTCGAAGCGGAATCCGAGCTGGTGGCCGGGTTCATGGTCGAATACGGCTCGACGCCGTATCTGTTGTTCATGCTCGGCGAGTACGTCGCCATCACCACCATGTGCGCGATGGGCGCCATCATGTTCCTCGGCGGCTGGCTGCCACCGGTTCCCTATGCGCCGTTCACCTGGGTGCCCGGGGTGATCTGGTTCGTGCTCAAGGTATTTTTCATGTTCTTCCTGTTTGCGATGGCGAAGGCGGTCGTGCCGCGCTACCGCTACGACCAGTTGATGCGGCTGGGATGGAAGGTATTCCTGCCGCTGTCGCTGGCGATGGTGGTGATCGTCGCCGCCGTGCTGCAATTTTCGGGGCTCGCGCCGAAATGAGGTCGTCATGAGGTTCAATGTCAACGCAACGGCCCGATCGCTGCTGCTGTCGGAATTCGTCTCGGCGTTCTTTCTCGCCATGCGCTATTTCTTCAAGCCGAAGCCGACGCTGAATTATCCGTTCGAGAAGAATCCGATCAGCCCGCGCTTCCGCGGGGAGCACGCGCTGCGCCGTTATCCCAACGGCGAGGAGCGCTGCATCGCCTGCAAGCTGTGCGAGGCGGTTTGTCCGGCGCAGGCGATCACCATCGAGGCGGGTCCGCGCCGCAATGACGGCACCCGCCGCACCGTGCGTTACGATATCGACATGGTGAAGTGCATCTATTGCGGACTGTGCCAGGAGGCCTGTCCGGTCGATGCCATCGTCGAGGGGCCGAATTTCGAATTCGCGACCGAGACCCGCGAGGAACTGTATTATGACAAGGCGAAACTGCTCGCCAACGGCGACCGCTGGGAGCGCGAGATCGCGAAAGCGATCGAGCTCGACGCGCCGTACCGGTGAGGTGAGGGACGTGAACGCATCCAGCATTTTCTTGTCATTCCGGGGCGTGCCTCTTCGCGCGAACCCGGAATCCGGCAACACGACAGGCGTCTGGATTCCGGGTTCGCGCGCGCAAGGGCGCCTGCGCCCCGGAATGACGGAAGGGGCGTCCGCATGATCCTTGCCGCGCTGTTCTTCTATCTGTTCGCAGGCGTCTGCGTGGCATCGGCGGTGATGGTGATCGTGTCGCGCAATCCCGTGCACTCGGTGCTGTATCTGATCCTCGCCTTCGTCAACGCGTCGGGCTTGTTCATGCTGCTCGGCGCGGAATTCCTGGCCATGATCCTGGTGGTGGTCTATGTCGGCGCGGTCGCGGTGCTGTTTCTGTTCGTGATCATGATGCTGGACGTCGATTTCACGGAGCTGCGGGAAGGTTTTCTGGAATACCTGCCGGTCGGTTTGTTGATCGGCGCGGTGTTTCTCGCCGAATTGCTGCTGGTCGCCGGCGGCTGGATCATCAATCCGGCCATTACCAAATCCATCACCGCGCCGATCCCCGGCGATCTCAGCAATACCGCCGCTCTCGGCATGGTGCTCTATACGAAGTACATTCATTACTTCCAGATCGCCGGCATGGTGCTGCTGGTGGCGATGATCGGCGCGATCGTGCTGACGCTGCGCCACAAGGCCAAGGTCAAGCGGCAGGACATCAATGTGCAGAATGCGCGGACGCGCGAGCTTGCCATGAGCGTGCGCAAGGTGGCGTCGGGGCAGGGGCTGCGGGAATCGGACGCGCCGGAGTGGGTGCAATGACCATCGGTCTTGGACATTACCTTGCGGTCGGCGCGATCCTGTTCACGCTCGGCATCCTCGGTATCTTTCTCAACCGCAAGAACATCATCGTCATCCTGATGTCGATCGAACTGATCCTGCTCGCGGTCAACATCAACCTGGTGGCATTCTCCTCGTTTCTCGGCGACATCGTCGGCCAGGTGTTCGCGCTGCTGGTGCTGACGGTGGCGGCGGCGGAAGCGGCGATCGGCCTGGCCGTACTGGTGGTGTACTACCGCAACCGCGGCTCGATCGCGGTCGAAGACGTCAATCTGATGAAGGGCTAACGCGAGTGATCCAGGCAATCGTTTTTCTGCCGCTGATCGGCGCGATCCTCGCGGGGCTGATCTCGATATTCGGCGCCCATGCGCGCAATCCGAGCGGCGACATCGTCGAGCATCGCGAGGATGCGCATGGTCACGGCGTCCCCTCGGTCACCGAGGATGCCGGCGTCATTCATGCCTCGCACCACGAGCCCGATGCGCATGACGGCCACGACCACGACGATCACCATGTTGCGGAGCCGCCGGCCGCCGGCTCGCGCGCGGCCGAGTTGATCACCACGGGATTGCTGCTGGTCGCGGCTGCGTTATCGTGGGTCGCTTTGGTCGATGTCGGCTTCATGCATCACGATGCGCACATCGCGCTGTTTTCCTGGATCAACTCGGGGGACCTTCAGGTGGCGTGGGCGCTGCGGGTCGACACGCTCACCGGGGTGATGCTGGTCGTGGTCAACACCGTCTCGTCGCTCGTGCATCTTTATTCGATCGGCTACATGGACGAGGATCCGAACCGGCCGCGGTTCTTCGCTTACCTTTCGCTGTTCACCTTCGCGATGCTGATGCTGGTGACGGCGGACAACCTGGTGCAGCTTTTCTTCGGCTGGGAAGGCGTCGGGCTGGCGAGCTATCTGCTGATCGGATTCTGGTATCAGAAGCCGTCGGCCAATGCCGCGGCGATCAAGGCGTTCGTGGTCAACCGGGTCGGCGATTTCGGCTTCGCGCTCGGTATCTTCGCGGTGTTCCTGCTGATCGGCTCGACCGATTTCGAGACCATCTTCGCCGGCGCGCCGGCGCTCGCCGGCAAGACCATCGATTTCTTCGGCTGGCATGCCGACGCGCTGACGCTGACCTGCCTGCTGCTGTTCATGGGCGCGATGGGCAAATCCGCCCAGTTCCTGCTGCACACCTGGCTGCCGGACGCCATGGAAGGCCCAACCCCGGTGTCGGCGCTGATCCACGCCGCGACCATGGTCACCGCCGGGGTGTTCATGGTGGCGCGGCTGTCGCCGCTGTTCGAACTCGCGCCGAACGCGCAGGCCTTCGTGATGTTCATCGGCGCGACCACGGCGTTCTTCGCCGCGACCATTGGCCTGGTGCAGAACGACATCAAGCGTATCGTCGCCTATTCGACCTGTTCGCAACTCGGCTACATGTTCGTGGCGATGGGGGCAGGGGCCTATTCGGTCGGCATGTTCCATCTGTTTACCCACGCCTTCTTCAAGGCATTGCTGTTCTTGGGCTCCGGTTCGGTGATCTACGCGATGCACCACGAGCAGGACATCCGCAACATGGGCGGGCTGAAGGACAAGATCCCCTATACCTACGTCGTGATGGTGATCGGCACCCTGGCGCTGACCGGCTTTCCGCTCACCGCCGGGTATTTTTCCAAGGACGCGATCATCGAATCCGCTTACGTGTCGCACAATCCATTCGCGTTCTACGGCTTCCTGATGACGGTGATCGCCGCCGGTCTGACCTCGTTCTACTCGTGGCGGCTGATCTTCAAGACCTTCCATGGCGAGCCGCACGATCAGGAACATTACGACGCCGCGCATGAAAGCCCGGTCTGGATGCTGATTCCGATCGGCATCCTGGCGGCGGGATCGATCCTGGCGGGCTTCCCGTTCAAGGAATTGTTCGCCGGCCACGGCGTGGAGGAATTTTTCCGCGAGTCGGTGAAGATGCATCCGCACATCATCGATGAAATGCATCATGTCCCCGAAGCCATTGCGTTCCTGCCGACGGTAATGATGGCGCTGGGCTTCGTGGTATCCTGGCTGTTCTACATCCGGCGGCCCTATCTGCCGGTCGAACTCGCAAACCAGCACCAGATGCTCTACCGTTTCCTGCTCAACAAATGGTATTTTGACGAGCTCTATGACCTGATCTTCGTGCGTCCCGCCAAGTGGCTCGGCCGTTTTCTGTGGAAGAAGGGCGACGGTTTTGTCATCGACGGGTTCGGGCCCGACGGCGTCTCGGCGCGGGTGCTCGACGTCACCCGCAACGTGGTGAAGCTGCAGACCGGCTATCTCTATCATTACGCGTTTGCGATGCTGATCGGCGTCGCCGGATTGATCACCTGGTTCATGTTCGGCGCGGGAGGCCAGTGATGACGACCTGGCCCATCCTTTCCGTCGTCACCTTCCTGCCGGGCTTCGGCGCGCTGCTGGTCTATGGGCTGGCGCGCGGCGATGACGGGGCGGCGAACCGCAACGCGCGCTGGATCGCGCTGTGGACGACGCTGATCACCTTCGCGGTATCGCTCATTCTGGTGATGCGCTTCGATCCGGCGCAGCCGGATTTTCAGTTCGTCGAAAAGGCGCCGTGGCTGGCCAGCGCCATCACCTATCACATGGGTGTCGACGGCATCTCGCTGCCGTTCGTGATCCTGACCACGGCGCTGATGCCGTTCTGCATCGTCGCGAGCTGGAAGTCGATCACGGCGCGCGTGGGCGAATACATGATGGCGTTCCTGCTGCTGGAAACGCTGATGATCGGCACATTCTCGGCGCTCGACCTGGTGCTGTTCTACCTGTTCTTCGAGGGCGGCCTGATCCCGATGTTCCTGATCATCGGCGTCTGGGGCGGCCCGCGCCGGGTCTATGCCAGCTTCAAGTTCTTTCTCTACACGCTGCTGGGCTCGGTGCTGATGCTGCTGGCGATCATGGCGCTGTACTGGAACGCCGGCACCACCGACATCCCGACGCTGATGCATACCGCCGTGCCGCGGTCCCTGCAGACCTGGGCGTGGCTGGCGTTCTTCGCATCCTTCGCCGTGAAGATGCCGATGTGGCCGGTGCATACCTGGCTGCCGGACGCGCATGTCGAGGCGCCGACCGCCGGATCGGTGATCTTGGCGGCGATCCTCCTGAAGATGGGCGGCTACGGTTTTCTGCGGTTCTCGCTGCCGATGTTTCCACTGGCCAGCCACGACTTTGCGCCGCTGATTTTCACGCTCTCGACAGTTGCCATCGTCTATACCTCGCTGGTGGCATTGATGCAGGAAGACATCAAGAAGCTGATCGCCTATTCGTCGGTCGCCCATATGGGCTTCGTCACCATGGGGATTTTCGCCGGCACCACCCAGGGCGTGGCCGGCGGCGTGTTCCAGATGGTGTCGCACGGCATCGTCTCCGGCGCGCTGTTCCTCTGCGTTGGCATCGTCTACGACCGCCTGCATACCCGTGAAATCTTGGCCTATGGCGGGTTGGTCAACCGCATGCCGCTCTACGCGCTGGTGTTCATGGTGTTCACCATGGCCAATGTAGGATTGCCCGGGACATCCGGCTTCGTCGGCGAGTTCATGACCCTGATCGGCACCTTCAAGGTTTCGATTCCGACCGCGACCGTCGCCACGCTGGGCGTGATCCTGTCGGCGGCCTATGCGCTCTGGCTGTATCGCAAGGTGGTTTTCGGCGCGCTGGTGAAACCGTCGCTGGCGAGCATCAAGGATCTCACCTTGCGCGAAAGCCTGACGCTGATGCCGCTGGTGGTGCTGACCATCCTGTTCGGCGTCTACCCAAAACCGGTGCTCGACATGTCGGCGGCATCGGTACAGCTCCTCGTCAATAATTACGCCGCTGCGACGTCTGCCGTGAAGGCAGCGGCGCTGCTGCAATGACCGACCCGGGTCAGGACAAGAATTATGAGTTTTGAGACCGCAGGTTATCAGTTGCTTCCCGTGCTGCCGGAACTCGTGCTGGCTGCGGGCAGCATGGTGCTGCTGATGATCGGCGCCTATCGCGGGCCGCAGACCACCGGTCTCGTCACCGGGCTCGGCTTTGCTCTGCTCGTGATCACCGGGGTGCTGGAATTCATGCTGCCGGGTGGAAAGCTGACGACCTTCGGCGGCAGCTTCATCGTCGACGATTTCGCGCGCTTCCTGAAGATCCTGGCGCTGATCGGCTCGGCGGCGACACTGGTCCTCTCGACTGAATTTCTGGCCGACCCGTCCCGCCGCATCTTCGAATATTCGATCCTGGTGCTGCTCTCGACGCTGGGCATGATGGTGCTGATCTCGGCCGGCGACCTGATCATGGTCTATCTCGGCCTGGAGCTGATGAGTCTGGCGCTGTACGTCGTCGCGGCCAGCAACCGCGACAACGCCAGATCCACCGAGGCGGGGTTGAAATATTTCGTGCTGGGCGCGCTGTCGTCGGGCATGCTGCTGTACGGCGCGTCGCTGATCTACGGCTTTACCGGCACCGTGAGCTTCACAGGGATCGCGGCGGCGGCGAAAGAAGGGAGCATCGGCATCGTGTTCGGGCTGGTGTTTCTGCTCGCGGGGCTTTGCTTCAAGGTCTCGGCGGTGCCGTTCCACATGTGGACTCCGGACGTGTACGAAGGCGCGCCGACGCCGGTGACCGCGTTCTTCGCCTCGGCGCCGAAGGTCGCCGCCCTGGCGGTATTCACCCGCGTGGCACTGACGGCCTTCCCGGGCATCGTCTCGCAGTGGCAGCAGATCGTGGTATTCGTCGCCATCGCCTCGATGGTGCTGGGCTCGTTCGCCGCCATCGGGCAGAGCAACATCAAGCGCCTGATGGCCTACTCGTCGATCGGCCATATGGGCTTTGCGCTGGTGGGCCTTGCCGCCGGCACGGTCGAGGGGGCGCAGGGCGTGCTGGTGTATATCGCGATCTACGTCGCGATGACGCTCGGCACCTTCGCGGTGATTCTCACCATGAAGCGCAACGGCCGGCACGTCGAAACCATCGGCGATTTCGCGGGCTTGTCGCGCACCAATCCGCTGCTGGCATTCTTTTTCGCGATGCTGCTGTTCTCGCTGGCGGGCATTCCGCCGCTCGCGGGCTTCTTCGCGAAATTCTATGTGTTCGTGGCCGCGATCAAGGCCGGCCTGTTCACGCTGGCCGTGGTCGGCGTGCTCGCCAGCGTGGTCGGCACGTTTTACTATCTCACCATCATCAAGGTCATGTATTTCGACCAGCCGCTCACCGCGCTGGATCCGATGCGCGTGGAACTGCGCACGGTGCTGGCGGTGGCGGGCCTGTTCAACATCCTGTTCTTCGTCTATCCGGGCCCGCTGGTCAGCGCGGCTACGGTAGCGGCGAAATCGTTGTTCTAGATGACATTCTTTCTGGGTCCGCGCGCGGTGTCGGCGGGCTACGGGCTCGCCGCCTTCGATCAGCTTGGATCGACCAATGCCGAGGCGTTGGCGCGGGCGCGCCACGGCGAACGCGGACCGATCTGGATCGTCACATCGGAGCAGACCGCCGGGCGCGGACGGCGGCATCGTTCCTGGATCGCACCGCGCGGCAACCTCGCCAGCAGCGTGGTCGAGGTGATCGACGTGCCGCCCGCCGTCGCGGCGACGCTGGGTTTCGCCGCGGGACTGGCGCTCGAAACGGCGTTACAGAAGCTGGGCGGCGAAGCGTCGGCGGGATCGGACGAGATGAAATTGCGGCTTAAATGGCCTAATGATGTGTTGGCCGGGAACAAGAAACTGGCGGGCATCCTGCTCGAGGCGGAGGCGATCGGGGATTGCCTGGCTGTTGTCGTCGGAATCGGCACCAATGTAGTCGCCGCCCCGGAGGGAACGCCAACTCCCGCGACCTCGCTGGCAGCATTCGGCATCACGGCCGGGGCGGAGGAATTATTCGCGGCGTTGTCCGACGCCTGGGCGGAGCAGCGCAGCATCTGGGACAACGGCCGCGGTTTCGGTGAAATCAAGCGACTCTGGCTCGACCGCGCGGCGGGGCTCGGCCAGCAGGTCTCCATTCAGTCCGGTGGTTCGACGGTGACGGGCATGTTCGACACCATCGACGACAGCGGCTGCATGATCGTCGGCACCTCCGACGGCAGGCGGATCCCGATCTCGGCCGGCGATGTTTATTTCGGCTCGGCAGCTTCCGCGGGAGCAGCGTGATGCGGCCGGATGAACTGACCTTTGCTCCGCTGGGCGGCGTCGGCGAGATCGGCATGAACCTGTCGGTCTACGGCCTCGGCGATCGTCATCAGCGCTCCTGGATCGCCGTCGATCTCGGCGTGTCCTTTGGCGACGAGGAACATCTGCCGGGGATCGATCTGATCATGCCGGATATCCGCTTTCTCGAAAAGGAGCGGAAGAATTTGATCGGACTGGTGCTGACGCACGCCCATGAGGATCACTTCGGTGCCATCATCGACCTGTGGCCGAAGCTGAAATGCCCGATCTACGCGACCAAGTTCTCGGCCGCCTTGTTCGAGGCCAAATGCGCCTCGGAGCGCAACCTACCGAAAATTCCGGTCACCGTGGTGCCGTCGGGCGGACGTATCGATCTCGGCCCGTTCAGCGTCGAATTCATTCCGGTGGCGCATTCGATTCCGGAGTCGCATGCGCTGGCGATCCATACCGCCGCCGGGACCGTACTGCATACCGGAGACTGGAAAATCGATCCGACGCCCATCATCGGCGTGCCGACCGACGAGCGGCGCCTGCGCGAACTCGGCGACGCCAGCGTGCTGGCGCTGGTGGGCGATTCCACCAACGCGGTGCGGGAAGGACGCTCGCCGTCGGAGGCCGAGGTCGCAAAAACCATCGCCGAACTGGTCAAAGCGGCAAAGGGCCGGGTGGCCGTGACCACCTTCGCATCCAACGTGGCGCGGTTGCGCGCGGTCGCGGACGCCGCAAAGGCCGCCGGGCGCGAGGTGGTGGTGGTCGGCCGCGCCATGGAGCGCGTGGTCCAGGTGGCCCGCGAAACCGGATATCTCGACGGCGTGCAGAGTTTCCGCGGCGCCGATCTGTACGGCCATTTTCCTCCCGACAAGGTGCTGGCGCTGTGCACCGGCAGCCAGGGCGAGCCGCGCGCGGCGCTGGCGCGCATCGCCAATGACGATCATCCGCAGGTGACCCTGAACAAGGGCGACTGCGTGATCTTTTCCTCGCGCACCATTCCCGGCAACGAGAAGTCCGTGGGCGCCATCATCAACGGGCTGATCGGCCAGGGCGTCGAGGTGATCACCGATCGTACCCATCTGGTGCATGTGTCCGGCCATCCGCGTCGCGATGAGATGCGCGACATGATCTCCTGGGTGCGGCCGCAACTGCTGATTCCGGTTCACGGCGAGGCGCTGCACCTGTTCGAGCACGCAAAACTGGCGCGCGCCGCCGGCGTGCCCAGGGTGCTGACCTGCAAGAACGGCGATCTGGTCCGGCTCGGGCCGGGCGATCCGTCCGTTATCGAGCAACTGCCGTCGGGCCGGCTCTACAAGGACGGTTCGATCCTTGAAGATTCGAAATCGCGCGCGGTGGTCGAACGGCGGCGGCTGGCCTTTGCCGGCTGCGCCTTCGTCGCCATTGCCGTCACCGACAAAGGCGAACTGGCCGACGATCCGGAGGTCGATCTGGTCGGCATCCCGGAAAAGAATACGGCCGGCGAGGTGATCGACGACATCGTGTTCGACGCCGTGGTGTCGACGGTCGAGGGGCTGCCGCGGGCGCGGCGGCGCGACCCCGACGCGCTGGCGGAGTCGGTGCGCCGCGCGGTGCGCGCCGCCGTCAACGAGCAGTGGGGCAAGAAGCCGCTCTGCTACGTCCATGTTCTGACCGTTTGAGATAACATGGCCTTTCGAACGAAGTGGAAACCGGTTCGCGTCAGGAAAACGCGTCAAATTACAAGCAGGAGGCGTCATGCTAGGCCGGCTCAATCACGTCGCGATCGCGGTCAGGGATGCCGAAAAAGCCGCGAAAATCTATGGCGCGGCGTTCAATGCCGACATCTCCGCGGCGGTGCCGCTGCCGGAGCACGGCGTGATCACCGTATTCGTGACCCTGCCGAACACCAAGATCGAATTCATCCAGCCTCTGGGCGAGGCTTCGCCGATCGCGAAATTCCTTGAGCGCAACGCCGACGGCGGCATCCATCACATCTGTTACGACGTACCCGACATCATCGCGGCGCGCGACACCCTGGTCGAGGCTGGCGCGCGGGTGCTCGGCGACGGGACGCCGAAAACAGGCGCGCACGGCAAGCCAGTGCTGTTCCTGCATCCGAAGGATTTTTCCGGCGCGCTTGTCGAAATCGAACAGACCTGAACCGCGATGGCCTATTCGATCTCGACCGCGCTGGCGATCTACTTTGTGATCTGGTGGATTACGCTGTTCGTGACGCTGCCGTTCGGCGTGCGCAGCCAGCATGAGGACGGCGAGGGCGCCGCCGGCACCGATCCGGGCGCGCCGATCATGGCGCGCATGGGGCGCAAGCTGATCTGGACCACCGTGATCTCGGCGGTGATCTATGCGGTCGCTATCGCCGCTTACAATGCCGGCTATCTCAATATCGAGCGGCTCTCGAAACTGATGGGAATACCGCTTTAGGCGTTTATTGTTGTGTGACGATTGTTTCAATCTCCACAAGCAGCCTTCGCCACGCCCGCTCGGTCTCCCATGACCATTCCGTATCGAGTATGTCGCGCAAGGTAGCCGCGATCGCGCCAAAGAACGCTGCGAACAGATCGCGCGGCGTGCCATAGGCCTCGTGCGACTGCAGCTCGCACGCGATCATGCGGAAATGGCCGCTGCGGTCGCCGGCGAGATCCAGGATTGCGTCGATGGTCAGCGCCAGCATCGACCCCTTTACAAGGTCAGCACCTTCACTGCGGAACATGGATTCCGCTTCCGGATGCTCGCGGAACAGGCGGCGGTAGACCAGCGGCGTCAGATCCTCGCAGCGCTTCGCCGCCAGTTCAAAGCTCCGGTGAATTGGATTGCCGGCTGCCGTCATCGCGGCCCTGTCGTGAGCATTGCGAGGTAGCCTCCAAAAAAAAGAGCAGGGCCAAGACCCCGCTCTAAAAATTGTGTCGACCCTGTTTCCCCGAAGATGAGATTTGTCTTTGCTTGACGGGGTGACGCTGCTTGTGCGCGCCGGGCTCCTCCCGAGACTTGGACCACCAGACTTCAACCTTTCGGTTAGCCTGAGCCCGCACTGGTAGCTGATCTTTTTTGACTTGTCACCAATTTCGGCAACGATTGTTCAAAATTCAAGCAGTCTGCGAAACGAATGGCATTTTACGACTACGAGTTGCATTATTTTCATACCCAACGTTGTGTGTTGAGAATGGCGCACGCGCCAATCCTCAGGAACCTGATCTCGACTCACTGGATGATGGAGATAGGAGTAGGGACCATGCGCGGGCGTTGGGAGCTTTTGCCAACAGTCCGGATCGTTGTTGAGTGCCTTCCTAATTTAAGGCGCGGCCTGGGACACGAATAACCCTTCCGCCGCCATAGCAGCATCAAATCTGGCCAACGGTTCCGATTTATTCCAAGCGAGGATTTTCGGCAGCCACTCGTCGGAGACCGAGTATTTAAGGGCTTCTCCGGTGTTTCGATTGCGAATGACGATCAAGGCCATAAGCCCGGGGGGCGCCTTTTCGAGAGCGATCTGCAGCGTGCCTTGTCCAGGACTGGCCTGCGTCGCGATCATGACGCCATCTGCGACGCAGGGGCATGGCGGCTTCTCGCCATTATAGTAGGTCACGGCAAGACCGCGCGCCTCCGCCCTCAATTTCTTTTTAGCATCGAGACCGATCCGGATGCCAACGGGGATGAAGGCTCCGAACGTGCCGTGAATGCGCGCGCCCAACTCGACCCATTGTTCCGGTGTTTCCGAATGTGCGGACGTTTCGGCTGCCAACGACAGGACGATCACCAGTGCAAGCAGGGGAGTTCTCACGAGCGGCCTCAAATGCGAATGTGCATTTTTTCAAGAATAACCTTATGTGTCAGCCCTCTTGCCCGCAACAACCCGTATTTGAGAAGTCACCGTTCCTGTGTCGAAAATAGCGCAGCACGCGAAATCTTGAGCACTACAACTCGACTTCCGACTCCTGGCATGATTGATTAGCGCAGTCGGAGGGGGTGGTTGAATGCGCCGGCGACTGGGGAAATTTGTTCCGATCGTGCTGATTGCAATGTTGGTGCAGATTTTCGCGCCAATCGGAGCAACGTGGGCCGCCAGCATCGCCGCATCCGATCCGCTGCATGGGGCCGCCATTTGCCATGGCAATGCCGGTTCGACATCAGGCCAGCCCGATCAACCCAGCCAGCATCGCGCCCATGACGGATGCTGCTCGGTTTGCAGCGTGGTTCATACCGGCGCGCCGGTAGACACGCCGCTGGCCGCGGTCGCCGCGCCCGATCGCCATGCCGAGCGGCTGATCTGGATCGATGCTGCGCCCGACCTGTTCCGTTCCAGAGCGGGCTCGCACGCCCAGCCGCGCGCGCCACCGGCCTTTTCCTGACCTCACACGGTTTCCTCGCGATCGGCGCGGCCAACCGCGCCGATCGATGCAGTTGGGCAGGCCAGCCATGGCCGGTGTCAGGATTTTCCGATGTTTCGTGTTCATGCTCTCGGCGGCGTGGGCGTTGTGGCGCTTCTGCTTGCGCCGGCAACGATTGCAAGCGCCAACCATGATCTACCTGCCGTCACCGTCGAGGCACCGGCGGTCGTGAAGCGCGTGGCACGGAAACCTGCGCCGGTGTCGCGTTCGATTGCGCGGCGATCGCGGGCCGTCACGGCGCCGCCGCGGCAAGTCCCCGTTGTCGTGGTCAACGCCGAGGGAGGCGGCGCGGCGGTTCCCGGCACGCCGCCGATCAAGCAACGATACCAACTGCCGCAGACCTCCGAGACCGTCACGGCAAAGGACATCCAGGAGAAGGTCAATATCGTCGATACCGAGGATGCCGTGAAATATCTGCCGAGCCTGTTCGTGCGCAAGCGCAACTACGGCGACACCCAGCCGGTACTGGCGACCCGCACATCCGGTCTCGGCGCGAGCGCGCGCAGCCTGGTCTATGCCGACGACATCCTGCTCAGCGCGCTGATCGGCAACAACAATACCATCGGCGCGCCGCGCTGGGGCCTGGTCGCGCCGGAGGAAATCCAGCGCGTCGACTTCCTGTACGGGCCGTTTTCGGCGGCCTATCCCGGCAACTCGGTCGGGGGCGTTCTGCTGATCACGACGCGCATGCCGGAAAAGTTCGAGATGACCGCGAAACAGACCGAGGCATTGCAGACGTTTGATTTCTACAAGACCAGGAACACTTACCGCACCGACCAGACCAGCGTTTCGGTCGGCGACAGGAAGGATAATTTTTCATATTTCATCAGCGGCAATTTCCAGAACAGCTACAGCCAGCCGCTGGCATGGGTGACGACTGCAACCCCGCTTCCCGCCGGCGTTGCCGGCGTGATCCCGCAATCCGGCCGCGTTCCCGGCACCATCGCCAACGTCGCCGGCGCCGGCGGGTTGCTGCACACCGAAATGGCGAATGTGAAGGGCAAGTTCCTCTACGACATCACGCCGCTGGTGAAGGCGACCTACAGCATCGGCTACTGGTCCAATGACGCGCGATCGGATGTACAGACCTATCTGCAGAACGCCGCAGGCAATCCGACATTCGGAAACATTCCCGGGTTTGCCGGCAACTATTATACGCTCGGCGAAAAGCATTTCGCCAACGCGGTCTCGATCAAGTCCGATACCAAAGGCCTCTTTGATTTCGATCTCGCGGTCTCGCGCTATGATTATCTGCAAGATATCCAGCGCTTGCCCTTCAGCGTCGTCCAGAACAGCGCCGCCTTCACGCCTTACGGAAAAATTGCGCGGTTGGACGGCACCAACTGGACCAATGCCGACGCCAAGGGCATCTGGCGGCCCGACGACGCGCACGAGGTCAGCTTTGGCCTTCATGCGGACCGCTACTATCTGAACAATCCGACCTATCAGACGCCGACGTGGAATGCCGGCCCGGATCAGACCAATTCGCTCTACAGCGCCGGCGTCGGCGCCACGCGGACATTTTCGGCATGGGCGCAGGATGCCTGGCGTTTCGCGCCGATGTTCAAGCTGACGCTGGGCGGACGGTTGGAGGATTGGCGGGCGTTCGACGGATCCAATGTGCTGACCACCACCGACAACACGGTCGGCAGTCCGACCAACGGCAGCATCACCAGCACGCTGGCAAAAATCCAGCCGGAACTCGGCGCGGCGGCGTTTTCGCCCAAGGCGTCGCTTGCTTTCGAGCCTTCGCGCGAATGGCTGGCGACCGCATCGATCGGCGAAGCGTCGCGATTTCCGACCGTCGCCGAACTCTATCAGGCCGTTACCGCCGGCGTGAACCTTGCCGTGCCGAATCCGTTTTTGCGGCCCGAACAGGTGCTAAGCGAGGAGATCGCGCTGGAACGGCGCTTTATCGACGGCAAGGTGCGGCTATCATTGTTCAATGAGAACGTCCGCGACGCGCTTATTTCGCAACTGGGTTTTTTGAACGGCAACAGCGGTCCGACCGCCACCTTCACCACCAATGTCGATGCGACGCGAGCCCGCGGCGTTGAACTCGCCGCCCGCAAGGACAATGTCGGCATTCACGGGCTGGAAATGTTCGGCAGCGTCACCTACACCGACGCCCGCATCGTCAGCGATCCGACCTTCGTCAGCACCGTCGGCGGCACCAGCGCGGTCGGCAAGCGGGTGCCGAACATTCCATTATGGCGCGTCACCGCCGGGGCGACCTATCGGCCGAACGCGGTTTGGGCCTTCACCGCGGCGCTGCGGCACAGCAGCAAGCAGTTTTCGACGCTCGACAATACCGACACGGTGCAAAACGTCTTCCAGGCGTTCGATCCGTTCACGGTGGTCGACCTCCGTGCTCAATACAAATTCTCCGAAACCGCAACGGCGTCCTTCGGCATCGATAACGTGGGGAATGCGAAGTACACCTTGTTCCATCCGTTTCCGCAGCGAACCTACATAGCCGACGTGCGAATCAAGTTCTGAACCCGCTTCCCGAAAGGACCACGACCATGAAACGCAACACGCTCCGCATCATCGGCCTTGCGGCCGCGACCATGGTCACGGCCGCCGAGGCGCATGTGATTCTTGAGAACCGCCAGGCGAGCCCGGGATCGCATTATAAGGCGGTCTTTGCGGTGCCGCACGGCTGCGCCGGCTCGGCGACCGTCAAGATCCGGGTGCAAATTCCGGAGGGAGTGATCGCGGTGAAGCCGATGCCAAAGCCCGGCTGGAGCGTCGAGACGGTGAAGGGCAAATACGCGACAAGTTACGATTATCACGGAGCGACGATTTCGGAGGGCGTCAAGGAGGTGGCGTGGAGCGGCGGCAAATTGCCGGACGACAATTACGACGAATTCGTCGCAAGCACGTTTCTCACCGGCAGCCTCAAACCTGGCATGACGCTGTATTTCCCGGTGGTGCAGGAATGCGAGCAGGGGACCAGCCGCTGGATCGACATTCCCGAGCAAGGCAAATCCGCGCATGACACCAAGTCGCCGGCGCCCGGTGTCAAACTGATGCCGAAGCCATAGCGGCGATCGTCGGATGATGCGCCTCGTCGCTGTGATCGCCGTATGGCTGGTTGTCATTTGCGAAAGCAGCGGTGCGCTCGCGCATGCATCGCTGGTAGGGGCGGAGCCGCGGGACGGCAGCACGGTCGCGCAAGCGCCCGGCGCGGTGCGGTTGCGATTCAACGAGCCGGTGACGCCGGCGGTCATTGGCGTGATCGACGCGCAGGGCAGGAGCCGCGCCGACGTCGCGGTTTACGCAACCGGCGAAACCATCGAGATCATGCTGCCCGCCGGACTGCCTGCGGGCACCCAGGTGATCAGCTATCGGGTTATCTCGGCGGATGGGCATCCGGTTGCCGGATCGATGATGTTTTCCGTCGGCATGGGAAGGCCGGTGACGTTGCCAACGGGCTCCTCTTCCACGCTCGGCGTCCTGATCTGGCTGTCGCGGGTCGGCCTCTATCTCGGCCTGTTCGTTGGCGTCGGCGGCGTATTTTTCAATGCCTGGACCGCCGATGTCCGGACCCGTTCGAAACCGGTCGTGGCGGCCCTGGCGCTGGGATCAGGCAGCGCCGCCGTATCGTTGGGATGTCAGGGTCTTGATCTGCTCGGGCTTCCGGTATCGGACGTCCTGACCGCTGCGCCCTGGCAGGCGGCCATCAAAACAACGCTCGGACCGTCACTCGTCCTTGCGTCGGCGGCGATGGGTTTGAGTTATCTCGGCCTGCGATTCCGCTCGGCGAGGGCCGCGCGAACGCTGTCTGCGGTGGCATTGGCGGGCGTCGGGCTGTCGCTTGCGGCAAGCGGTCATGCCGGCACGGCTCCGCCGCAATGGCTGACCCGGCCCGTGATATTCCTGCACGGCGCAGGCCTTGCCTGGTGGGTCGGAGCGCTGCTGCCGTTGATGGCTCAGGCGCGCGGTCCGGCGCCATCTCTGCTGCCGCCATTGCACCGGTTTTCGAAGGGTGCGGTACCGGTCGTCGGCATGGTGGCGCTGACCGGGGGGGTGCTTGCCGTCATCCAGCTCGAAAGCGTTCAGGCGCTGGTCGGCACCAATTATGGACGGATCCTGTGCATCAAGCTGGCGTTGGTCGTCGTGCTGCTCGGGCTCGCGGCACTGAACCGTTTCCGGTTGACGCCGGCGCTCCGGTCGCCCTTGCAGGATGGGCGGGCGCTGGTTCGTTCAATCGGATTCGAATGCGCGGTGGCTGTCGGAATTCTGGCGCTGGCGGCGGGCTGGCGCTTCACGCCGCCGCCGCGTTCGCTGATGGCCGCGATTCCTCCGCTCGCGCTGCATATCCATTCCGACAGAGCGATGTTCCAGGTGCTGATTTCGCCGGGCAGGGCCGGCACCGACGATTTTGAGCTGCAGATCATGGCGGCCGACGCCAGTCCGCTGCAGGCCAAGGAGGTATCCCTGTTCCTGAGCCTGCCGGAGAAGGCTATCGAACCGATGGAGCGGCGCGCCATGCAAGGTGCCGACAGCACCTGGACCGTCCGCGACGTGCCGATACCGTTTGCCGGGCGCTGGCGGGTGCGCATCGAAGCGTTGGTGACGGATTTCGAAAAAGTGACGCTGGAAGACGAAGCCGACCTGCCCGCGCCGTGACAGCGGTCGTTATCCTTCACGGTTCGCCGGCCGGTTCGTGCCTAACCGCGCGGTCGATATCGCGGCCTAAATGCCGGAATTCAGCGCATTTTCGCGCACCCCCGAACACCCGGCCTTGTGTTTTCATGCCCGATCCGGTTTCACTGCTGGCTTCCCGTCTCCCACCCCGATTCTGCGAGCGTGCCCATGCGACTGTCGCGGTTTTTTCTGCCTATCCTGAAGGAAACCCCGAAGGAAGCCGAGATCGTTTCGCATCGTCTGATGTTGCGCGCCGGCATGATGCGGCAGGAGGCGGCGGGAATTTATGCGTGGCTGCCGTTGGGATTGCGGGTGCTCAAGAAGATCGAGCAGATCGTCCGCGAGGAGCAGAACCGCGCCGGCGCCGTCGAACTCTTGATGCCGACGCTGCAACTGGCCGATCTGTGGCGCGAGAGCGGGCGCTACGACGCCTACGGACCGGAAATGCTGCGGATCCAGGACCGGCACAAGCGCGAATTGCTGTATGGCCCGACCAACGAGGAAATGATCACCGAGATTTTCCGCAGTTACGTCCGCTCCTACAAAAGCCTGCCGCTTAATCTCTACCACATCCAGTGGAAGTTCCGCGACGAGCAGCGCCCGCGTTTCGGCGTCATGCGCGGCCGCGAGTTTCTGATGAAGGACGCGTATTCCTTTGATGTCGACGAGGCCGCGGCCCGGCGTTCCTATAACAGGATGTTCGTGGCCTACCTGCGGACCTTTGCGCGCATGGGCCTGAAGGCGATCCCGATGCGCGCCGAAACCGGCCCGATCGGCGGCGACCTCAGCCACGAATTCATCGTATTGGCCGAAACCGGCGAGTCCGGCGTCTACTGCAACAGCGATGTCCTTCACCTGCCGGTGCCCGGCGAAGATATCGACTACGACGGCGATCTGACGCCGATCATCCGGCAATGGACTGGGGCCTATGCCGCCACCGAGGACGTTCATGACGCCGAGCGTTTTGAGCGCGAAGTTCCCGCGGACAGACGGGTTCATACCCGCGGCATCGAGGTCGGCCAGATCTTTTACTTCGGCACCAAATATTCGGACTCGATGAAGGCTTCTGTCGCGGGCGCCGACGGCGCCGAGGTGCCGGTGCACGGCGGCTCCTACGGCGTCGGCGTATCGCGTCTTGTCGGAGCGATCATCGAAGCCTGCCATGACGACGCCGGCATCAAATGGCCGGAAGCGGTAGCGCCATTCCGGGTCGCGATCCTGAACCTGAAGCAGGGCGCCGACGACACCGACGCGGCGTGCGAGCAGCTTTACCGCGAGCTGTCAGCCAAAGGGGTCGATGTTCTCTATGACGACACCGACGCGCGCGCCGGCGCCAAATTCGCCGCCGCCGATCTGATCGGCGTTCCCTGGCAGGTCATGGTCGGACCCAAGGGGCTTGCCGAAGGCAAGGTCGAAATCAAGCGGCGCGGCGACGGATCGCGCGAGCAGGTCAGCCCCGCCGAAGCCCTGGCGCGGCTTGCGTCATGACGATTTATCCACCGCGGGCCGACGCGGCCCGGCGGGGCGTGGCTAGAATTAGCCCAAATCGTGTGAGAATCGAACTATGGATGAAGCCATGAGCGAGCCAGTTCGAACCCCCCCTTTCGCCCCTTTCGAATGGTTGCTGTCCGGGCGCTATTTGCGGGCGCGACGCAAGGAAGGCTTCATTTCCGTCATCGCCGGCTTTTCCTTCCTCGGCATCATGCTCGGCGTCGCCACGCTGATCATCGTGATGGCGGTCATGAACGGCTTCCGCAAGGAATTGCTGGACAAGATTCTCGGCCTCAACGGCCATCTGCTGGTTCAGCCGCTGGAATCCCCGCTCACCGACTGGAAGGATGTGGCCGATCGCATCAATCACGTCGCAGGCATCAGGCTGGCCGCGCCGGTGGTGGATGGCCAGGCGCTGGGGTCGTCGGCGTTCGGCGCAGCCGGCGTGTTCGTGCGCGGCATCCGCGCCGGCGATCTCAACAACCTCACCTCGATCGCCAGGAACGTCAAGCAAGGCACGCTGGAGGGATTTGACGACGCGCAGGGCGTGGCGATCGGGCGGCGATTAGCCGACCAACTGTCGCTGCATGCCGGCGACAACATCACGCTGGTGGCGCCGCGCGGCGCGGTCACCCCGATGGGTACGACGCCGCGCATAAAACCCTACAAGGTCGCCGCCGTGTTCGAGATCGGCATGTCGGAATATGATTCCACATTCGTGTTCATGCCGCTGACGGAAGCGCAGGCCTATTTCAACCGCAACTCGGACGTGACCTCGATCGAGGTCTACACCACCAATCCCGACAGGATCGATGCTTTCCGCAAATCCGTCACCGAAGCCGCGGGACGGCCGGTGTTTCTGGTGGACTGGCGGCAGCGTAATTCGACGTTTTTCAACGCGCTCCAGGTCGAGCGCAACGTGATGTTCCTGATCCTCACTCTGATCATTCTGGTCGCGGCGCTGAATATCATCTCCGGCCTGATCATGCTGGTGAAGGACAAGGGCAGCGATATCGCCATTCTGCGCACCATGGGCGCCTCCCAGGGATCGATCATGCGGGTGTTCCTGATCACCGGGGCGGCGATCGGCGTGGTCGGCACGTTGGCCGGATTCTTGGTGGGGATGCTGATCTGCCTGAACATCGAATCGATCCGGCAATTCCTGTCGTGGCTCACCAACACCGAACTGTTTTCGCCGGAGCTGTATTTTCTGTCCAAATTGCCTGCCGAGGTCGATATCGGCGAAACCAGCGCGGTCGTGATCATGGCGCTGACGCTGTCCTTTCTCGCCACGCTGTATCCGTCATGGCGCGCTGCGCGGCTCGATCCCGTCGATGCGCTAAGGTACGAGTGAGTGAGCAAGATGGAGCAGGGGACGGAAGATGTGCCGGTCGTCTATCTTCACGAAATCAGGCGGCAGTACGTGCAGGGCGAGGCGACGCTGACGATCCTCGATGGCGCCAAGCTCGCGCTGTGGGCGGGGCAGTCGGTGGCGCTGGTGGCGCCGTCGGGTTCGGGCAAATCGACGCTGCTGCACATTGCCGGCCTGCTCGAAAGTCCCGACGATGGCGAGGTTTACGTCGGCGGCACCGCGACATCCGGATTGTCCGATGTTGAGCGGACCCAGATCCGCCGCACCGATATCGGCTTTGTCTATCAGTCGCACCGGCTGCTTCCGGAATTCACCGCGCTCGAAAACGTCATGCTGCCGCAGATGATCGGCGGCCTCAAACGCTCCGAAACCGTCAAGCGCGCCACCGAAATTCTGGCTTATCTCGGCCTCGGCGATCGCATCACCCACCGCCCGGCGGAATTGTCGGGCGGCGAACAGCAGCGGGTGGCGATCGCTCGTGCGGTCGCCAATGCGCCGCGCGTTCTGTTCGCCGACGAGCCGACCGGCAATCTGGATCCGCACACCGCCGACCATGTATTCCAGGCGCTGATGCAACTGGTCAAAGCGACCCGGGTGGCGATGCTGATCGCCACCCACAACATGGCGTTGGCCGGCCGGATGGACCGGCGGGTGTCGCTCAAGGACGGCCTCGTCGTCGAGATGGATTAGCTGGCGCTCAGTGACCGCCATGCCGCCGATAGGCCCGGCCCGCCATGACCGGAGCGGACGCGAAGACGTTGGGGTAGCATTCGGCGGCGCGCCCGGAAGCGGTCGCCTTGCACTGCGCGATCGAGGTGTAGCCGCACTCGGTATAGGTGGCGGGCCCATAGACCCGTAAGCACACCGGATAATCGTATCCGGCCTGCGCCGTCCCGGCAGCGGAGATGGCTGCTGTCGCCAACAAACCTAACGTGGCCGGTATAATGCGCATGGGAGCCTCTCTTGCGGTGGTCGACCGCCTCTTGATCTAAACGGGTTCAGTAGGAATAAGGATAGCCGGGCGGCGGGCGCCGGCCGCGATACGCACCGGGATCGCCGCCGCCGGCATAAAAGGGATTGGCGATACAGGTCAGAAACCGTCCCGAAGCCGTAGCCTGGCACTGTGGGAAGCTCGAGAAATAACAGCCGCTCAAACCCGGATATTCGTCGCCCTGAATGCAAACCGGATAGCGGGTACCTACGGCCTCGGCCGGCGCGGTGGCGGTTGTGGCCAGTCCGGCGGCGGCCAACAGGGCCAGGATGATGCTGCGCATGGGGGTGCCTTCCTCCGGCTCAAGCCGGATTTCTTGGTGCCGTGGATGGCAACCCAAGCCGGACCGTAGGGTTCCGTCAACCCGCGTTTCTGCGCGTCGAATGGCCAGCGTTCACCCCGCCGAGTATATAGGGCCCCGCTAACCGGCCGTTAAGCCTCTGCTTTCTGGTCTCGCGCTTCCTTCTTGACTTTGAGAACAAAAAAGGAACATTGTTCCTGCTATGTTCCAAAGGGAGGAGAGGGCCATGTTAAAGACGTTTGTCGAAGAGGCTGCCGCGCTGGCATCCATCGTATTGTTTGTCGGGATGATCGCGGTCTGGGCGCAACTGATTCCCCAGCTCTGACAGCATCGCCGGACGGATTGTTCCCGGCCTGGGGAAAAGCGGGATGCCGGGTCGGAACGACCGGTTCGGCGTGGACAGGCTGAGCGCGAGGCATCACCATTGGCGGACGAGTCGGCCTTGCGGTCGCGGTGCTCCCTCAAGCTGATGATCGCTCAAAGCCCATGATGCAGACGCCCGCGGCCGAGAAGCCCAAGACTGAGCGGCCCAAGACTGAGCAGCCCAGGATCGAGAGACCCTCGACCATGTCGAATGCCGGATTCGTCCACCTGCATACGCATTCGGCCTATTCGCTGCTGAAGGGGTCGATCAAGATCCAGAAGCTGGCCGAGCTCGCCAAGGCGGACCGGCAGCCCGCGCTGGCGCTGACCGACACCGACAACATGTTCGGCGCGCTGGAATTCTCCGACAAGATGGCCGGGGTCGGCATCCAGCCGATCATTGGATGCGAGCTTGCGGTCGACTTCGGCGATCAGGATGCCAGCGCCCGCAACGCCTTGGCTGCGGGCCCGGCGCGGATCGTGCTGCTGGCGGCGCGCGAGGCCGGCTATCGCAATCTGATGCGGCTGAACTCGCGGGCATTCCTGGAAACGCCGATCCACCAGGCGCCGCACGTCAAATTCGACTGGCTGCGGGACCATGCCGACGGCTTGATCGCCCTGACCGGCGGGCCCGAAGGCCCGATCGCGCTTGCCATCAATGCCGATCAGGCAGCGCTCGCGGCGCTGCGTTGCGACCGGCTGGCGCATCTGTTCGGCGATCGGCTCTACGTCGAATTGCAGCGTCACGGCGCCGGGAAAGAGCGGCGCGCGGAAGGCGCCCTGATCGACCTCGCTTATACAAAAGGTTTCCCGCTGGTCGCCACCAACGAACCGTATTTCGCGACAGCGGACGATTACGAAGCCCACGACGCGTTGCTGTGCATCGCCGGCGGCCGACTGGTCGCAGAAACCGACCGCGATCAACTGACCGCCGATCATCGCTTCAAGACCCGTGCCGAAATGGCGGTGCTGTTCGCCGATATTCCGGAGGCGCTCGCCTCCACGATCGAAATCGCCGAGCGCTGTTCGTTCCGGCCGACGATGCGCAAGCCGATCCTGCCGCGGTTCACGGTCGGCGCCGGCGCCAGCGCCGCGGGCGCTGAAAGCGACGAGGCTGCCGAACTGCGCCGCCAGGCCGAAGAGGGACTCGGCAACCGGCTCAGGGTCCACGGCCTGGCCCAGGGCGTGAGCGACGAAGATTACCGGGCGCGGCTGGCGTTCGAGATCGATGTCATCACCCGCATGAATTATGCGGGCTACTTCCTGATCGTCGCGGATTTCATCCAGTGGGCCAAGGCCGAAGGCATTCCTGTCGGACCCGGCCGAGGTTCCGGCGCAGGATCGCTGGTCGCCTACGCGCTGACGATCACCGATCTCGACCCGATCCGTTTCGGCCTTCTGTTCGAGCGGTTTCTCAATCCCGAGCGGGTGTCGATGCCGGACTTCGACATCGACTTCTGCCAGGACCGCCGCGACGAAGTCATCGACTACGTGCAGCAGCGCTATGGCCGCGACCAGGTGGCCCAGATCATCACCTTCGGCACCTTGCAGGCCCGCGGCGTGCTGCGCGACGTCGGCCGCGTATTGCAGATGCCGTACGGGCAGGTCGACAAGCTGACAAAACTGGTGCCGCAAAATCCGGCGGCGCCCGTCACGCTGGCGCAGGCGATTGCCAGCGAGCCGAAGCTGCAGGCGTTTCGCGATGAAGACCCGGTGGTGGCGCGCGCCTTCGACATCGCGCAGCGTCTCGAGGGCCTGACCCGGCATGCCTCGACCCACGCCGCCGGCATCGTGATCGGCGACCGGCCGTTGAGCGAACTGGTGCCGCTCTATCGCGATCCGAAATCCGACATGCCGGTGACCCAGTTCAACATGAAATGGGTCGAGCCGGCGGGATTGGTCAAGTTCGACTTCCTCGGCCTGAAAACACTGACGGTGCTCGACCTCGCGGTCAAACTGCTGAAGCAGCGCGGCGTGGAGCTCGATCTTCCGACGCTGCCGCTCGACGATAGCTTAAGTTATCAGACGCTGGCGCGGGGCGATGTAGTCGGTGTGTTCCAGGTGGAAAGCCAGGGCATGCGCCGCGCGCTGGTCGACATGCGGCCGGACCGGTTCGAGGACATCATCGCACTGGTAGCACTTTACCGTCCTGGTCCGATGGCCAACATCCCGACCTACTGCGCGCGCAAGCACGGCGACGAGGAGCCGGAATACCTGCATCCCATGCTCGAGCCGATCCTGAAGGAAACCTTCGGCGTCATCATCTATCAGGAGCAGGTGATGCAGATCGCGCAGGTCATGGCCGGCTATTCGCTCGGCGAAGCCGACCTGTTGCGCCGCGCCATGGGCAAAAAAATCCGCAGCGAGATGGAAGCGCAGCGCAAGCGATTTATCGAGGGCGCCGTCAAGAACGCGATCGCCAAGGAGCAGGCGGATACGATCTTCGAACTGCTCGCCAAGTTCGCCGATTACGGCTTCAATAAGAGCCATGCCGCAGCCTACGCCTTGGTGTCGTATCATACCGCCTACATGAAGGCGCATCATCCGGTCGAATTTATCGCAGCGTCGATGACGCTCGATATGAGCAACACCGACAAGCTCTCAGAGTTTCGCGCCGAAGCGCAACGGCTCGGGATCAAGGTCGAGGCGCCCAACGTCAATCGCTCCGGTGCGACCTTCGAAGTCAGCAATGGCACCATCTACTACGCGCTTGCCGGGCTGAAAGGCGTCGGCGCCCAGGCCGTGGAATTGATCGTGGAGGCGCGCAAGGAGGGGCTGTTCACGTCGCTGGCCGATTTCGCCGCGCGGGTCAATCCGCGCGCGATCAACAAGCGCGTCATCGAGAGCCTCGCGGCCGCCGGTGCTTTCGACGTCCTGGATTCCAATCGCGCCCGCGTATTCGCCGGCGCGGAAGCCATCCTCGCGGCCTGCCAGCGCAGCCATGAAGCCGCCAGCATGGGCCAGAACGACATGTTCGGAGGTGCTGCCGACGCGCCCACCATCATGCTGCCGCAGACCGAGCCATGGCTGCCGGCCGACCGGCTGCGGCGCGAATACGACGCCATCGGGTTTTTCCTCTCGGGTCATCCGCTCGACGATTACGCCACGGCGTTGAAACGGTTGCGGGTGCAGTCGTGGTCGGAATTTTCGCGCGCCGTAAAAACCGGTGCGACCGCCGGCAAGGTTGCCGCCACCGTGGTGTCGCGGATGGAGCGGCGCACCAAGACCGGCAACAAGATGGGCATCATCGGCCTGTCCGACCCGACCGGCCACTTCGAGGCGGTGCTGTTTTCCGAAGGCCTTGCGCAGTATCGCGACATCCTGGAGCCGGGCACGGCCGTGCTGATGCAGCTCGGCGCCGAGCTGCAGGGCGAGGAAGTCCGCGCCCGCGTGCTGCACGCCGAGCCGCTGGAAGCGGCCGCGGCCAAGACCCAAAAGGGTCTGCGAATATTCCTGCGCGATACAAAACCGCTGGAGTCGATCGTGCGGCGGCTGCAGGGATCGGAAGGGGCGCCGCAAGGCGGGCCTCTGCGTGCGCCAGCGGCAAAATTCTCCAGCGCTGGCGGCAATGGCGACGGCGACGTCTCGCTGGTGCTGATGCTCGATCTCGAAACCGAGGTCGAAATGAAGCTCCCCGGCCGCTTCAAGGTTTCGCCGCAGATCGCCGGCGCGATCAAGGCGGTATCGGGGGTGGTGGACGTGCAGACGGTGTGACCCCTGCACCATGGCGGGTGCAACGGCCAGCGCGTTAACGATTGTCGCGACCAACGCCGACGGTGGTGCCGGTTATGACGCCGCCGGGATGCGGACGCGACTCGCAAGCGTCCAGTGCAGCCTGCAGGGCTGGCAGCTCCGCCTCGGCCTGGGTGAGCAGGTCGCCGGTCGCGGTGATCTCTTGAACAATGAAAGCCTTCTGCGACGGCGACGCGTGCTGCAACTGGGTCTGCAAGGACGTAATTCTGGTTTCCAGGGCATGGATTTGATCGGTCTTCGCCTTCAAGGCCGCGCGCTGCGTGGCGCAGCGATCGACCGGAGGGGTCGGAACCGGCCCCAGCGATAACCGGCCACTCAGGACGAAGCGGTTGTCCGACCCACTCGTTATTTCCGGAAAGTCGAAATACTGGAACGAGATGTCGGGCTGGGGCGGGTCAGGCGGATGTGCAAAGACCTTATAGACAAATCCGATGATGTCGTCTTGATCCCGCGTCAGCAGACCGAAGAACGACTGATCGCTCTTGATCGCGTCCTTGACCTTGCTTTTGACGGCACTCTTGACGGCATTGATCTCCTGGTCGGTAAGGGGACTGGTATCTCCGGTCTGAATGCGCTTTGATATCAAGGCATTCAGCTGCTTATCGATTTCTTTTGAGAAAGCGATGCGACCGAGAATGATGGAGCTGTCAGGCGTGCTGTCTTGTTCGAGCAGGACGGCGATGGCGCCGATCAGTTTCGGATGCGGCGCCAGATCGAGATCCATATCGAAGCTCGCTGACGCGACGAAGGATGGAACGGGCACCGCCTGACCGGCCTTCATGTTGTTCGGAAATTCGGTCCGAAAGGCGTCGTAGGACGGCGTGTCCACCGCTACCGGTCCCGACTGGAATGGCAATGGCTCCGCGCCGAAGGCAAAGAAAGTCGTCCACAGATACGGCTCCGAGCCGCCGGCTTCGGATTGAGCAATGCAGCGAAGCTCCGTCAATTGCACCGTGATGCGCTGCATCGGCATATCGCTCTCCTGTCGCAGGACCGATCAGGAACTTACCACGGGGAGCGTCCGCCGCAATTCCTAACGTAGCTCAAAATGTCGCAAGGCGCGATGCCCGCAGCGGTCTGGCACCTCGGATCCCCTGCCAGCGACAACGCCGGCAGACAAATGATAAAGCCGGCCGCGAGCGGCAAAAGGCGGCCGTTGGCACAGCCAAGGGCCCTTTCGCCTTGCTTCTCCCTCAAATCCCGCTATATACCGCCCCATCTCACACGGAAGCATGGCTGTCACAGGCCGTCCGGTGGCAACCGGGCCGCAGGTCTTTATGGCTTGAGGCTCGTATTGCTCACACGCTTCCGGAGGAACCAACCGGAGAACTGAACGATGGCGCTACCCGATTTTTCCATGCGTCAGCTGTTAGAGGCTGGCGTTCACTTTGGCCACCAATCGCACCGCTGGAATCCGAAGATGTCGGATTACATCTTCGGCGCCCGCAACAACATCCACATCATCGATCTCGCGCAGACCGTGCCGCTGCTGCATCGCGCGCTGCAGGCCGTCAGCGATACCGTCGCCAAGGGCGGCCGTGTCCTGTTCGTCGGCACCAAGCGGCAGGCGCAGGACGGCGTCGCGGAGGCCGCCAAGCGGTCGGCGCAGTATTTCGTCAATTCGCGCTGGCTCGGCGGCACGCTGACCAACTGGAAGACGATTTCCGGTTCGATCAAGCGCCTGCGTCATCTCGACGAAGTGCTCAATTCCGGCGATGCCAATGCCTATACCAAGAAGGAGCGGCTGACGCTGCAGCGCGAGCGCGACAAGCTCGACCGCTCGCTCGGCGGCATCAAGGACATGGGCGGCCTGCCGGACATGATCTTCGTGATCGACACCAACAAGGAAGATATCGCGATCCAGGAAGCGCAGCGGCTGAACATTCCGGTCGCCGCGATTGTCGATACCAATTCCGACCCCAAGGGGATCACCTACGTCGTGCCCGGCAATGACGACGCCGGCCGCGCGATCTCGCTGTATTGTGACCTGATGGCGCGCGCGGTGATCGACGGCATCTCGCGGGCCCAGGGTGAATCCGGGATCGACATCGGCGCCTCGTCGCACCCGGTTCGCGAGGAAATTCCGGCGTCGCCGCAGCCGGCCGGCTTCCAGGGTCTGGCCGGCCCGCGCGGGGCTGCCGACGACCTCAAGAAGCTCACCGGCGTGTCCGGCGCGATCGAGAAGAAGTTCAACGACCTCGGCATCTTCCATTACTGGCAGTTGGCTGAACTCGATCACGACACCGCGCATAAGATCGGTGAAGAGGTCGGCCTGCCGGCCCGCGCCGACGGCTGGGTGGCCCAGGCCAAGGCGATGACGGCGGAAGCGGAATAACGCTGGCGTGCGTGGCCGGAACGATCCGGCCACCGATTTCCCGATTCAATTGACGCAATCCCTGATGGCGGGCGGCGGCGCGGCTCACAAGGCATCGCCGCGCTCGCCACGACAGGCAAAGGAACTGACGATGGCAACAATCACCGCGGCGATGGTCAAGGATTTGCGCGAGACGACCGGCGTCGGCATGATGGATTGCAAGCAGGCGCTCTCCGAAAACAACGGCGATATGGAAGCGGCGATCGACTGGCTGCGCAAGAAGGGCTTGTCGAAGGCCGCCAAGAAGGCCGGCCGCGTTGCGGCCGAAGGCCTGATCGGCGCCATCACCGCCGGCACCAAGGGGGTCGTGGTTGAGGTGAATTCGGAGACCGACTTCGTCGCGCGTAACGAGCAGTTCCAGGGACTGGTCAAGATGATTGCGCAGGTGGCGCTCAAGGTCGGCGCCGATGTGGAACAGATCAAGGCGGCCCCGGTCGGCGACTTCACCGTGGAGCGGGCGATCACCGATGCGATCGCAACCATCGGCGAGAACATGACGCTGCGTCGCGCGGCTTTGCTCGAGGTGGGCAAGGGCGTGGTGTCGAGCTACATCCACAATGCCGTGATCGAGGGCGCCGGCAAGATGGGCGTGATCGTGGCGCTGGAATCGGGCGGCGAGGCCGACGAACTGGCACATCTCGGCCGCCAGCTTGCCATGCACGTTGCCGCGGCCAATCCGCAGGCGCTCGATGCGGCGGCCCTGGATCCGGCCGTCGTGCAGCGCGAAAAGGACGTGCTGGCCGACAAGTACCGCCAGCAGGGCAAGGCGGAGAATATGATCGAGAAGATCGTCGAGTCCGGCTTGAAGACCTATTACAAGGAAGTCTGCCTGATGGATCAGGCCTTCATCCATGACGAAAAGGGCAAGTCGGTAGCGCAAGCCGTCAAGGAAGCTGAGGGCAGGATCGGCGCGCCTGTGAAGATCGCCGGATTTGTGCGCTATGCTCTGGGCGAGGGAATCGAGAGGCAGGAAAGCGATTTCGCCGCCGAAGTCGCTGCCGCCAGCGGCCAGAAGCCGCCGGAGGATCCCGCGCCCGTATCGTAACGGGGTTGCCGCGTATTCTGGAGAAAGCGATCGCATCATGGCTGAGCCGGTCTATCGTCGTGTGGTGATCAAGCTTTCCGGCGAATATTTCGCCGGCAGCCATTCGTTCGGCATGGACCAGCCGACCATCGACCGCATCGCCGGCGACCTGATCGCGGCGCGGCTGCTCGGCGTCGAGGTGGCCGTCGTGGTCGGCGGCGGCAATCTGGTGCGCGGCGTCGAAATATCGTCGCGCGGCGTGTCGCGTCCGGTCGGCGACACGATGGGCATGCTGGCGACCATCATGAACTGCCTCGCGCTGGAGGCCGCGCTTGAGCGCAAGGGGCAGCCGGCGCGAACCTTGTCGGCGTTCGTGATGCCGGAAGTCTGCGAGCTGTACACCCGGTCTACCGCCTTCAAATATCTGGCCGAAGGCCGGGTCGTGCTGCTGGGCGGCGGCACCGGCAACCCGTTTTTCACCACCGACACCACGGCGGTGCTGCGGGCCGCCGAAATCGGCGCCCATGCCGTCCTGAAGGCCACCAATGTCGACGGCGTCTACAGCGCCGACCCGAAGAAAGACCCGGCGGCCAGGCGATTTGAGCGTTTGACCCATTCACAGGCGCTCGAAGGCGGTTACAAGGTCATGGACGCGACCGCTTTCGCGCTTGCCCGCGAGACGTCGCTGCCTATCATTGTGTTCTCGATCGCTGAACCGGGTTCGGTTGGCGCCATTCTGCGCGGAGCGGGACGCGGCACGGTTGTCGCGGGCTGACAGGCGAAAAACGGCCGGATTCACTGAAGGCGTGGATTGAGGCCAAGAAGTTTCAGGAGGAAGAGATATGCCCGCGGGCAATTTCGACATCAATGAAGTGAAGCGCCGCATGCAGGGCGCGACGCAGTCTCTCAAGCATGAACTCGGCGGCTTGCGCACCGGGCGCGCGTCGGCGTCGATGCTGGAGCCGGTCCAGGTCGAGGCTTACGGCACCCACATGCCGCTCAATCAGCTCGCGACCGTCAGCGTGCCGGAGCCACGTTTGCTCTCCGTGCAGGTGTGGGACAAATCGATGGTCAAGGCAGTGGAGAAGGCGATCGTCGATTCCAATCTCGGCCTCAGCCCCGCCACCGAAGGGCAGGTGCTTCGCTTGCGAATCCCGGAGCTCAACGAAGAGCGGCGCAAGGACCTGGTGAAGGTTGCGCACAAATATGCCGAAGCCGCGCGCGTTGCGGTCCGGCATGTTCGGCGCGACGGCCTCGACACGATCAAGAAGCTGGAGAAGAACCACGAGATTTCCGAGGACGATCAGGAGCGTCTCGCAAATGACGTGCAAAAGGCGACCGATGGCACGATTTCGGAAATCGATCAGTTGCTTGCGGGCAAGGAAAGAGAAATCCTTACCGTCTGACGCGTTCCCTGCGGGGCCGGTCGCGGCCTTGCATGGAGAGTGGGCGTAAACCTATTGATTTCGAGTGCTATACCGCCGCAGAGCCCTGTCGCGCGGGAGGGCGCTTGCGGGAACCAGCCGATGTCGAACGCCATGCCAGCAACCGATGGACCGGATTCCGCCGAACCGCCTTTGCATGTCGCGATCATCATGGACGGCAACGGACGCTGGGCCGCGGCCCGTGGCTTGCCGCGGGCCGAGGGTCACCGCCGCGGCGTCGAGGCGTTGCGGCGTGTCGTTCGCGCGGCGAACGAACTCGGCATTCTCTATCTGACGATTTTTTCCTTCAGCTCCGAGAACTGGTCACGCCCTGCAACCGAGATCGGCGATCTGTTCGGCCTGCTGCGGCGTTTCATCCGCAACGACCTCGCGACGTTGCACCGCGATGGCGTGCGCGTGCGTGTCATCGGAGAACGCGACGGACTCGAGCAGGACATCTGCACGCTCCTCAAGGAAGCGGAAGACCTGACGCGGGACAATACCCGCCTCAATCTCGTCGTCGCGTTCAACTATGGTTCGCGGCAGGAAATCGCCAACGCGGCGCAGCGCCTTGCGCGCGAAGTGGCCGAAGGAAGGCGCGACCCGGCGACAATCAATGCCGATTCGCTCGGACAGTATCTCGATGCACCGGATATTCCCGATCCGGATTTGATCATCCGCACCAGCGGCGAGCAGCGGTTGTCGAATTTCCTGATGTGGCAGGCCGCCTATAGCGAGCTCGTGTTCGTGCCGATCCACTGGCCGGACTTCGACAAGGCGGCGCTCGAAGGCGCGATCGCCGAATATGCCAGGCGCGAGCGCCGTTTCGGCGGTCTCGCCGCGAAAACCGGATCGTGACCCCGGGCGAGGCCGTGCCGGCGGCCGTAGCGGAGCAGGGGCCGCGAAATCTGCTGGTCCGTGTCGCCGCGGCGTTGGTCCTTGCACCGACCGCCATCGCCATTGCCTGGGCCGGCGGATGGTTCTGGAGCGGGCTGGCCACGCTGGGCGCAATCGGACTTTACGTCGAATGGCTGATGGTCGTCGGCGCGGTTCAAACCAGGCGGGCTGTCGCTGCTGGAATCGTCGCGCTGATGGTCGGGGGATTGGGTCTGGCACTGCAACGGCTTGACGTCTGCCTCGCAGCCCTGGCGCTCGGCCTCGCCGGTGTATTGCTGTTGTCGGCGGAGCGGCGCGGCTGGGCTGCAGCGGGCTTCTGTTACGCCGCCGCGGCGGAAATCGCGTCGGTGCTGGTACGCCTCGATGCCGTCGCCGGCTTTGTGGCGCTGATCATGGTTCTGCTGATCGTGTGGGTAACCGATATCGGCGGCTATTTCGCGGGCCGCGGACTGGGCGGGCCTAAATTGTGGCCGCGGGTCAGTCCCAAGAAGACCTGGGCCGGCGCGATCGGTGGATTTATCGCAAGCCTGGTGATTGCGGCGGCCTTTGCCGCGTTCGGTTTTGGCAAAATGGGTCCGTTGCTGCTGCTCGGCGCGGCGTTGTCGATCGCCTCGCAGCTCGGTGATCTCTTTGAATCAGCAGTGAAACGCCGCTTCGGCGTCAAGGACTCCAGCCAGATCATTCCCGGCCATGGCGGACTGCTCGATCGTCTCGACGGCTTCGTCGCCGCGATCGCGCTGGCGGCACTGCTCGGGATTTTGCGCGGCGGCGTCGATGGCGTCGGCCGCGGTCTTATGGTTTGGTGAAGATATGAGTGCTGTTCCGTTGCGAAACAACAAGGCTGCGGCCTCCGCCGTCCGTGCCGTCACGGTTCTCGGTGCCACCGGCTCGATCGGCGACAGCACCATGGATCTGTTGCGGGCCTCGCCTGCGCGCTACCAGGTCGAGGCGTTGACCGCCAACACCAATGTCGAGGCGCTGGCAAAGCTGGCGATCGAGTTCGACGCGCGCTTTGCCGCGGTGGCCGACCCGACGCGCTTCGAAGAGCTCAAGGATGCCTTGGCCGGCACCGGCACCGAATGCGGCGCCGGTGAAAGTGCGATCATCGAAGCGGCGTCGCGCCCGGCGGACTGGCTGATGGCCGCGGTCAGCGGCGCTGCCGGCCTCAAGCCGGCGCTTGCGGCGGTCGACAGAGGGACGACGATCGCGCTTGCGAACAAGGAGTGCCTGGTATGCGCAGGCGACTTTTTCATGCAGCGTGCGGCGAAGGCGGGGGCGTGCATTCTGCCCGCGGATTCCGAGCATAACGCGCTATTCCAGGCGCTCGGCTCCGGCAATCGCCAAGAGCTTGTTCGAGTCGTCATTACCGCCTCGGGCGGGCCGTTCCGGACCTGGAACAGCGCCGACATCGAGCAGGCGACGCTGGCGCAGGCGCTGAAACATCCGAACTGGAGCATGGGGCAGAAGATCACCATCGATTCGGCCTCGATGATGAACAAGGGGCTGGAGGTGATCGAAGCTTCCTATCTGTTCGCGCTGGCTCCGGACGAGATCGACGTGCTGGTGCATCCGCAATCGATCATCCATGGCATGGTCGAGTTTTCCGATCGTTCGGTGGTTGCGCAATTGGGCGCTCCGGACATGCGCACGCCGATCGCGCATTGCCTCGGATGGCCCGATCGCATTGTCGGGCCGGCGGCTCCGCTCGATCTCGCCAAAATCGGGCAGTTGACGTTCGAGGCGCCCGACTTCGCGCGTTTTCCGGCACTTCGCCTCGCCTACGACGCCTTGCGGGCGGGTGGGG